>NZ_JBHWZS010000021.1:0-58311 GCF_042728155.1 Streptomyces sp. NPDC060209 | reverse complement strand
GCACGGAGGTCGGCGTCGCCAGATGTTGTCGTGACTAGAACGGCGGGTTGTAGCAGTTGATGAAATCGACGTCCCCGTTGCTGGGGTCGCGATAGTAGGCCGGCCACCACATCGCCTGACGGGTCGCCGGCCCGTAGACACCGTCGGCGCTCACGCCGAGACGGTTTGCCTGGAGCCACCGAACGGCATCCACCGTGCCGGTGCCGTAGTTCCCGTCCGCCCCTCCGGTGGCGCGGATCCGATCCGCGGCATAGGTGTTGTCGTAGCAGCGGAGGACGGCCCTCTGCAGCGCCTTCACGGCGTTCGAGCTGCCCGTCTGCCATTGCATGTAGCAACTCAGACCGTTACCGGTGCGCGCGGGCACTGTGTAGTAGTTGTTGATGGCCAGTCCATCGGTCCGCTTCACCGTCGTGTTGCACGGACCGTAGGCGGCGTGGGCCGGCGCGGTCATCATCGGGCTGGCCGTCAGGCCGGCGGCGAAGAGGAGAGCCAAAGCCCCCAACACTCCGATCCGCTTGCGGAGTGTCGTAGATACTCGTTGCACGATGCAACCCTTCTGGTCGGTGATGTCGTCTCAGTGACTGCATCGCCCATGGACCTTACGGTCGTCGTGGACTTCGGGCTTTGTCGTTTGTGCAGGGAACTTTGTCAGTGGTGCGCAGCTTCAAGTCGGCGCCGCGTCAGGCGACGGCCTTGCGCGTGCCGGTCGAAGCCGTTGCACAGAGAGTGAGAATCCCGACAGACTCATGTCGGGAACCGTCCGTGCCGAGGGGGACTTGTGGGGGAACGGGCCGAGATGATGTCAGGCTGTTTCCGTGATCGACGCAGACGGGGGCTCGCCTCGTGAGCCCGGTCCTGGACACCGAGTTCATACAGCCGCAGGACCGCGAGGAAGTGATCCGGCACGCGGTCTGGGAATCCGTGGTGGCGGTCGATATCGACCACGGTCCTCCGGCTGAGGACATCTCCGTCCGCATAGGGCTCGGCACCGTCGGACCGCTCAGGATCTGTTCGGCTCGGGCGACCGCGGTCACTGTCCGTCGGACGGAGACGCTGGCCCGGGAGGACGAGGAGCCGGCCGTCTTCCTCGGCCTGCAGGTGACGGGCACCAGCCTGGTCGCGCAGAACGGTCGCGAGTGCGTACTGAGGCCGGGGGAGTTCGCCGTCTACGAATCGATCGCTCCCTACACACTTCTCTTCGACGAGGGAGTCGACCACCACTTCCTGCGTTTCCCCCGCTCGGCACTCGCGCTCCCCGACCGGTTGCTGCGAGACACCTCGACCGTCACTTTGGGATCCGACAACCCTGTTGCGCGCCTCGCCTTCAGCTACTTCTCCCAACTGGCCGGCAGCGACGAGTTGCACCAGGGCGTGCACGCCGACGCCGTCGTGGAACCCAGCGTCGAACTCCTCCGTGCCGTGCTGACGTCCCAGCACGGCAACTCAAGCCTGGCCAAGGTCCCGTTGGAGGCGACACTCAGCCTGCGGGTCACCCACTTCATCCGGACGCACCTGGCTGACCCCGATCTTTCGGCGGCACGGATTGCCGCAGCCCACGACATCTCCGTACGTCACCTCTATGCGGTGCTGTCCCGGTCGGGGATCAGCCTCGGGGACTGGATCCGTACGCGCCGCCTGGCCGAATGCAGACGAGAGCTGGCCGGCCCGAGCGGACGGCTGCGGACGATCGCGGCGACAGGGCGGAGGTGGGGCTTCGTGGATGCGAGCCACTTCAGCAAGGTGTTCAAGCAGGCATACGGAGAATCGCCTCGGGACTGGCGCGACCGGAATCACCCCCGCTTCTCCGCGTGATGGTCTCCGCGCGGCCGCAGGAGGGGCGGCGGCGGACCATCCGGGGCGGCGACGACCGGCTGCCAGCGGCGGACCATCACTGCTGTCCAGGCGCCCCCGCCCCCTGTTCTCAGTCCTTCAGCTGGGTGAAGCGGAGGTGGTTGCCGAAGGGGTCGCGCAGGCCGCAGTCGATCCCGTACGGGCGCTCCGTCGGCTCATCGGTGAACTCCACGCCCCGGGCCAGCAGGGTCTCGTACGTCTTCCGGCAGTCGTCCGTGGTGAGGATGAGCGCGCTGCCCAGCGCGCCCTTCGTCAGCAGTGCGCGGACCTGCTCGGCCGTCTCCTCGGACATCGCCGGAGGACCGGGCTTCTCCAGCAGGACCTGGCGGTCCGGATGTCCGGGGACGCTGACGGTGAGCCAGCGCATGAAGCCCATGTCGACGTCGGCGTTGACTTCCAGGCCGAGCTTGCCGACGTAGAAGTCGAGGGCCTCGTCCTGGTCGAGGACGTAGATCTGTGAGTGCGTGATCGCGTTGAACATGTGCATCACGCTAGTCGGCGGGCTCGGCGAAAACTTATCCAGAACTGCTCAACCCGCGGCCTGTGCGGAGGGGTCGCACAGACGGCTCAGGCACTCGGCCGTGTCCAGGCCTTCGTGAAGCAGGTGGGTACGTTCATGGTCGCCGCTTCCTTGCGGTACGTCCTCGGCGACCGGCCGACGATGTCGCGGAACGTGCGGCTGAAGGTACCGGTGCTGCCGAAGCCGACCTCGTAGCAGATGTCAGTGACACTGCGGCCGGTCTCCCGCAGCAGGAACATCGCCCGCTCGACGCGGCGACGCTGCAGATAGCGGTGCGGAGTCTCCCCGAAGGTGGCGCGGAAGGTACGGGCGAAGTGTGCCGGGGAGACGTGGGCGATCCGGGCCAGGGCCGGCACGTCCAGCGGCTGCGCGTACGCACGGTCCATCGCGTCCCGCGCGCGGAGCATCCGGCGGTTCGTCTCTTCCACGGTGCGGCTCACGGCACCATCCCACCACAGGATTCCGGGCCCGGGTCGACGACAGATCGGCCGCCGGAGGGCGCCGCAGTCGGATCGCTCCGGCAGCCGGGAGCCGACCGGTTGCGGCACCTTCCGGCTCTGTCGTACCTCCTCGGTACGCTCGGGCCATGAGCGTCTCTCTCTACTACTGTGCGAGCCGGTCGATGCCACTGACGGATGCCGAGACGGCCGCTGTCGAGCGCATTGTCGCCGCCCGTACGTCGTCCTTCCCGTACGAGGACCAGGAAAGTCTGTACCTGTACGACAGTGATGACAGCCGGCCGGACGAGGTCGTGGCCGGGTCCACCAAGATGCCGTTCGATCCCGGCCAGGTCCTGCCGGTGCTCGACCATGTGCTCGGCTCGGTCAGCCAGTTGCGTCGCGCGCTGCCAGGAGCGGAGTGGCACGTACACATGGACGACCTCGACGTTCCGTGGGACGAGACCGACGGCTACGCCTTCCCGGGCATGCGCGATGCGGACCTCGCAGCCGAGCTGGGCGGCCTCTGAACGGGACGGGACCCGGCTTGGAGCGAAGGTGCCTGACGGCCGGATTGCCAGGTCAGGCACCTTCGCTCATCGTCTCGTCGCGCCCTAGAAGAAGCCGAGCTTCTTCGGCGAGTACGAGACCAGGAGGTTCTTCGTCTGCTGGTAGTGCTCCAGCATCATCTTGTGGTTCTCCCTGCCGATGCCCGACTGCTTGTATCCGCCGAAAGCGGCGTGGGCCGGATAGGCGTGGTAGCAGTTCGTCCAGACCCTGCCCGCCTTGATGGCGCGGCCCGCCCGGTAGGCGGTGTTGGTGTCCCGGGTCCACACGCCCGCTCCGAGCCCGTACAGCGTGTCGTTCGCCGTCCTGATCCCGTCGTCGAAGTCCGAGAACGACGTCACCGCGACCACGGGGCCGAAGATCTCCTCCTGGAAGACCCGCATACGGTTGTCACCCTCGAAGATCGTCGGCTGGACGTAGTAGCCGCCCTCCAGCTCACCCCCGTGCTCGACGCGCTGACCGCCGGTCAGGATCTTCGCGCCCTCCTGCTGTCCGATCTCGAGGTACGAAAGGATCTTCTTCAGCTGTTCGTCGGAGGCCTGCGCGCCGATCATCGTGTCGGTGTCCAACGGATGCCCGGGCACGATCTTTTCGGTACGGGCGATGCCGGCTTCGAGGAACTCGCTGTAGTGGCCGCGCTGGATCAGCGCCCGCGAAGGACACGTGCACACTTCGCCCTGGTTGAGGGCGAACATGGTGAAGCCCTCGAGCGCCTTGTCGCGGAAGTCGTCGTCCAGCGCCCATACGTCGTCGAAGAAGAGGTTCGGAGACTTGCCACCCAGCTCCAGCGTGACGGGCTTGAGGTTCTCCGAGGCGTACTGCATGATCAGGCGCCCCGTCGAGGTCTCGCCCGTGAAGGCGATCTTCGCGACCCGCGGACTGGAGGCGAGCGGCTTGCCCGCCTCCGCGCCGAAGCCGTTGAGGATGTTGACGACGCCGGGAGGAAGCAGATCCGCGACCAGGCTCATCCACACATGGATGGACGCGGGGGTCTGCTCGGCCGGCTTGAGGACCACCGCGTTCCCGGCAGCCAGCGCGGGGGCGAGCTTCCAGACAGCCATCAGGATGGGGAAGTTCCACGGAATGATCTGAGCCACCACACCCAGTGGCTCGTGGAAGTGGTAGGCGACGGTGTCGTCGTCGATCTCGCTGAGCGAGCCCTCCTGGGCGCGCAGCGCACCCGCGAAGTACCGGAAGTGGTCGATGGCCAGCGGAATGTCCGCAGCCAGCGTCTCGCGCACCGGCTTGCCGTTCTCCCAGCTCTCGGCTACCGCCAGCTCCTCCAGATGCTCTTCCATTCGGTCGGCGATCCGGTTCAGGACGGTCGCACGGTCACCCGCGGACACGGCTCCCCAGGCGGGGGCCGCCGCATGGGCGGCGTCCAGGGCACGCTCGACATCGTCCTCGGTACCGCGGGCGATCTCCGTGAAGGGGCGGCCGTTGACGGGGCTTGGGTTCTCGAAGTACTGACCACGGGCCGGCGGGACATAGGCGCCCCCGATCCAGTGGTCGTAACGGGACTCGTACGAGACGATGGCACCCTCGGTGCCCGGTGCGGCGTAACGGGTCATCTCTGTGGCCTCCCGGATCCGGTGCCGCCCGCCGTTGGACGGCCCTCGGCGCGAGGCTAGGCAGCGCGACGTTGCAACGCCGTTGCACGGACCGCGCCCAGGGTTGCCTGTGCGGGACTACGCGCGCTGCTCCGCGTCGAGCGCCCGGACCCTCGCCAGCAGTACCGCCCGCCGCTCCTGGGGCGCCGCCGCGGCGAGGGCTCGCCAGACAGGGAGGTCCTCCGCGCCCCAGGGGCTGTACACCCAGTCGGCGAGGAGCCCCGGATCGCCCCGCGCGATCAGCGCGGCCCGCAGCTGGCCGGCGATCCGGCGTCGGAGCCGGACGACCGCCGGTGCCTCCGAACGCGGCAGCAGAGGTCCCGCATACGCGCCGAGCGCGGCTGCCACCGCCCCGGACTCCAGCCTCCGCGCGACGGTGTCGAAGTCGGCATCCACCGGCGCGCCCAGTCGGTAGGGACGCGAGCGCAGCAGCTCGGGTCCCAGAAGGCGTCGCAGCCGCGCGAGTTCGGCCCGCATCGTCACCGGGGGGGCGTACTCGTCCTCGTACAGCTCGATAAGGAGCTCGTCGCCGTTGAGGCCCTCCGGGTGGAGGGCCAGCGTCACCAGGATCTCGCTGTGGCGTCTGCTGAGCCGAATCCTGCGCCCGCCCAGAACCAGGAGCGCCTCGTCGCTGCCGAGTGCGGAGAGCTGTGCCGACCCGCCGACGGGCCGTGGCGCCACGAGTGCCAGCTGGGACTCGGCGGCGCGCGCCACAGCCTGTACGAACGCCAGGCTGTGCGGATGCGCGAGCCCGTTCCCGCCGGTGATGTCGACGGCACCGAGCACCCGGCCCGTGTGCGGGTCGTGCAGCGGGGCGGCCGCGCACGTCCACTGCTGGACCGGCCGGAGGAAGTGCTCGGCGGCGAACACCTGGACGGGGCGGTCGATAGCGAGTGCCGTGCCGGGCGCGTTCGTCCCGGCCTCCGACTCGGCCCAGCGGGCGCCCTCCACGAAGTTCATCCGCTCCGCGCGCCGACGGGCCCGCGCATGCCCCTCGACCCACAGCAGCCTGCCGTGCGCATCGCAGACCGCGAGCAGATGTTCTCCGTCCATGGCGTAGGCACTCATGAGTTCGCGGATCATCGGCATGACGTGAGCCAGGGGGTGTGTGTCCCGATACGGTCCGAGTTCGTCCGGGCAGAGCTCGACCAGCGCCGCGCCGTCCGGGCTGACCCGCGCACGGGCGGAGCGACGCCACGACTGGCCCACCACGGAGCGCACCGGTGTCTCCAGCCGTCCGTCGGAGGTGAACACCTCGTGCGCGCGGCGGAGTTCACCGAGCCGGGCGCCGGGATTCGCGTCGGCGGCCAGAGCCACCCAGGGGTCCGTCAACTCGCCCTCCCGTCCGTGGCGGCATGCCTCCCCATGGTCGGGGCAACGGCCGCCCGCGACAACCGCTGGGTGCGGGGCATTCGCCCCGGCGCCCTCGGCTCCTACGGCTCCGGGGTGCGGGAGTGCCCCGTCGCTCACGCCGCCCAGATTCGACGCCGAGGACTACAGGGTTCGGCATGCGGTCGAGTGGTGGCATCAACCGACTTAGAAGGCACAGGGGCGGGTGCCCACGACGTACGACGAGCTCTCCGTCCGTCACGAGGCGACTGCGCTGGTCGCAGCCGTGAACAAGTGGCTGTGACAGCACCGTCACAACGGCTCTCAGACGACGTCGAATTCGTTGCCCTCGAGGTCCTGCATGGCGGCGGCGTAGAGTCCCATGTCCGGCTCATCCTTGATCCGCAGCACGGTGGCACCAGCTTTGACAAGCCGTTCCACCGTAGCCTTGACCCGCTGAGTGCGGACGTCCAGTGGGACGTCACGGCCCCCACCGACCTTCAGGTCGAAGTGCCACCGGTTCTTGGCGACCTTCGGCTCCGGAACCTGCTGGAACCACACCCTCGGTCCCCGTCCCGCGGGATCGATGATGGACTCCGGAACATCCCCGGCACCGGCCGGCAACTCTGCCTCGGGCACCCCGACCGCCGCCCAGTGAGCACGCCACGTGGCGTGCCCGCCGGGCGGAGGCTCAGGCACGTAGCCCATGGCCTCGGCCCAGAAAGTCACCATTCGCTGCGGATCGGAGCAGTCGATTGTCAGCTGCACTGTCATCTCCATGCTCGGAGCATTCCAGGCAGGTCTGACAGACGATCCACTTCGCAACAGGCCCCAGTCCGGGATCCGGAAGTCGTAGTCACTGCAGAAGACTTTGTGCAGCGGCACTTCGCGCGCTTCGAGCTGAGCCTTGGTCAGCCTGATTCCTCACCGGATACCGGTCCCGCAGCGATGTTGCTGGGCCTGGTGGAGCAACGACTCGTGGACTGGTGTCCGACCCGCCGCCTGGGGTTGGCGCCTCCCATCAGCGTCCGGCGGCGCGGTCCGGTGCGCCGGACGCGTCCACCGCCCCGGTGTGCTCCAGGATCGCGGCGGTGAGCGGGGCGAGGACCTCCCGGGGGAGTGCGTGGCCCATGCCCGGGATCTCGACCGTGCGCGCCCCGCGGATCACCTGGGCGAGATGCTGCGGGTGCGGGGGAGGGAAGACCGGTTCCGCCGGGGCCGAGATCACGAGCGTAGGCACGTCGGTCCTCGCCAGTTCCTCGGTGCGCAGCATGCCGGAGGTGTCCGCGCGGGCGTGCGCGGTGGAGGAGGCGTGGTGACCGGTGTGCTCGATGATCCTCCGCTCCAGCTCGCGGGCGCTTTCCGCGTCGAAGGGGAGCTGCTCGCCTGCCAGTGCCCGCCAGTGTGCGACGCGGGCGTCGAGCTCGCCCTCCGGGCCGCGCTCCTCGGCCGGCCGGGACCAGATCTCCAGCACGTGGGGTGCGATGCCGGGGAGTTCCTCGGGCGGGACGTGCGTTCCGTCCGGCTTCACGTACGGGCTGGTGCTGAGCGCGGACGTCCCGATCAGGGTCGCACTCAGCAGGCGGTCCGGGTGGTCGGCGATGAGCAGCTGGGTGAGCATTCCGCCGAGGGACATGCCCACGACGTGGGCACGGTCGATGCCCAGGCCGTCCAGGACCGTGATCGCGTCTTCGGCGAGGTCGGTGATGGCGTACGGCTGCTGGTCGAACGCCCAAGTGGATCGGCCGGTGTCGCGGTGGTCGTAGCGGATCACCTGATGGTGCGCGGCGAGTGCGTCCACCAGGTCGTCCGGCCAGCCGAGACCGGACGCCTGCGCACCCATGATCAGGAGGAGCGGAGGGGCATCGGCGGAGCCTCGCTCCTCCGCCCATAGGCACACACCGGGTGCCGCGTCGATGTAATGGTGGTCCATGGTGCCCCTCCTGCAACGGACAGCATCAAGTGAGTCGAGACGTATCGTCTCGCGACCACTGTAGCGCAGGCGCCGCCTCGCCGGGGGCGTCATTCGGGGCGTGGCGTCGCCCGTGTCCGAGCCTGGTGTCGACGGGCTTTGAGTCGGTTCCCGCAGGTCTTCATCGAGCACCACCGTGCGGTGTTGGCGCGACTGCGATCCAGGAGGAACAGGCGGCATTCAGGGTTCTCGCACGACCGCAGGCGGCCGGGCATGCGCTCTTGGACATCCGCCCAAGCGAGCACGAGTTCCACGGCCAGCCTGCGCTCCGGCGACACCTCCAAGTGCCACTCGATGCCTGACGCGCTGGGCTGCGGAACTTTGCGCACGCCGGCAAGGAGTTGGTGCAGCCGGGGCTCCGTCGACGTGCCCGATTCCACTTCCTGGAGCGCGTCGCGGGTGGCGCGCAGCCATCGGCGCTCCTCCTCGTCGCCGCCGAGGCCCCCTTGCTCCCGCGCCCACCCGTCCATCGCGTGGTCGTCACGCCACAGGTCCTGACGTCGGCCGTCCTCAACGGGGGTGCTGTTGAGGGCCTGCATCAGGGCTTGGTCGTCCAGCATGGGCCACACCTTCTCAGCTAACTCCATCAAGTCGTTTGACAGGTTACTCCAAGGGCGGTCTACTGAGTGCCGAGAGGTAACCATCATAGGATCGCAAAGGGGTTAGTCATGGTCGAGATTCGCCACCGGTACGCGACGGTGCGGGGACATCGCGTCTTCTACCGCGAGGCAGGAGCCCACGATGCGCCCACACTCGTTCTCCTTCACGGGTTCCCTTCCAGCTCGCGCATGTTCCGCCACCTCATTCCGGCGCTGGCCGATCGATTCCACGTCATCGCTCCCGATCACCTCGGCTTCGGCAACTCCGATGTCCCGCCGGTGGACGCGTTCACGTACACCTTCGACTCCCTGACCGACATCACCGAAGCCCTACTGACCCAGCTCGGCGTCACCCGCTACGCCCTGTACGTCCAGGACTACGGCGCACCCATCGGCTGGCGGCTGGCCCTGCGCACCCCGGACGCGATCACCGCGGTGATCACGCAGAACGGCAATGCCTACGAGGACGGCTTCGTCCCGGACTTCTGGAAGCCGGTATGGGCGTACTGGGATAATCCGGGCCCCCGGACCGAACCCGCCGTCCGCTCCGCCCTCTCGCTCGACGCCATCCGCTGGCAGTACCTGCACGGAGTCGATCGACCCGAGCTGGTCGACCCCGACACCTGGGCCGCTGACCACCGCGAGGTCAACCGACCGGGCAACGACCTGGTGCAGCTCGCCCTGTTCCGCGATTACGCCAGCAACCCGCCCCTCTACCCCCAGGTGCACGCCTACTTCCGCGAACGCCAGGTCCCCCTCCTCGCGGTCTGGGGCGCAGGCGACGAGATCTTCGGCCCGGACGGAGCACGCGCCTTCGTGAGGGACCTGCCGAACGCGGAGATCCACCTGGTTCCCGGAGGCGGACACTTCCTGCTCGAAAGCCACCTGGACACCGTGGCCGGGTACATCCGCGGGTTCCTGACCGCCACCGAATGACCGGCGTGAGCCCGCGAGTTCCCAGGGCGGGTGAACGAGCTCACCGAAGCCGAGGCCAGCCGGCGACACACGCCGTTCGCCCGGTCGTTGGGAGGTCAGAGACAGGTGTAAGGCCAATTACAGGCGTGATTCTGTCCTGGGCCTCACAACGACCGACATGACGGTGCCCCGCGGGGAAACGGCTCGGCAGGGACTGTCCGCCGACGCCCGTGGCCGGACGGGGTCTCCCGACGTCCGTTCCGTCGCGCCCACTCCTCCTCCTGGACCGGGGCCCCCGGCAACTGGACCTTCGACGCGATCACCGCCGATGCCGGTGACGGTCGCGACGACCTCGCGACTTTCTACGGATACAGCGACACACGGGCGAAGACCATCACTTTCACCGCCAAGGCCGACGGCACCCTCGGCGACGCCCTGCACAGCTGGGAAGAGCCCAGCGGCTGGAGCCTCGACCGAGTCCACATGTTCGAGCGCTACAGCAGCCCCCCGCCCCTGCCCGTCTGCCCGGTGGTCTTCGGGCACGGCGGCTACCCCACGGGAGAGAACGCCTGGGAGCGGGACCAGGTTCGCCAGCCGAATCACCCGAAGGGGCTCGCGCAGCAGAAGAGCTGGGGAGCGGGCGGGGTGGAGGCGACCTACAGCTCACCAAGGACGGCACCAAGGGCGTGATGTGGCACAACAGCACGACCCGAGGCCTCACGGGCACCAAGGCCAACGTCACGGATATCTGGTGGGCCACCGGCGCCGACCAGCTCAAGGGCCGGACGATCGACCACGGTCCTTACACCGGCGAGACGTGGACCAGGGACCTGATGTCCTGGCTGAGCGGAAAGTGCCTCTGACGTTCGGAGTGAGCGCGGGGGACACGGCGGCGCCGTAGTCCCCCGCGGTACGTGGGGCTACTGGGCGGCGGCCATCCACAGCTCGACGTCGGAGATGATCAGGCGTCCCGGCCGTTGAGCGGCGGTGTCCGGGACGACGGCCCGCACCACAGGCTGGTCGCCCTTCTCCACGGTCACCTTCGTGCCGTCGAACTTCGGTGACTCGTCGCTGACCACCGACAGCAGCTCGGCCTCCAGGTCCTTTGCCGCTGCCTCGTCCTCGACCACGAAGCAGAGCACCTCGGTGTTCTTCGCAGCGGAGGCTGCCTGCTGGCCCAAGGCGGCCAGGCGCACCGGATTGGGGGAGCTGCTCGGGTTGAAGTCCGCACGGTAGACGTCTCCCAGGCACTCGGCCGCGCGCCGGAACTCCTTGTTGTCGGCCAGGGAGGAGCCCTTCTTCGGGTCGACCGCCGCCATGGGGTCGGAGTCCCGGGCCGAATAGGAGATCTCGTCCTCCGAGACCTGGAGCGAGACACCTGTCTTCTCAGGATGTGACCAGACCTCCTGGCCATTGCGCTCGCTCTGCGTGTAGCCGCTGGACTTCAGCGAGGTGGTGATCGCCGATGCGTCGAACGATCCCTCCCAGTGGCCGGCCTCGTCGGTGTCGACTGCTGTGTCGATCTGGGCCACCTTGAACTGCTGCCCCAACAGACCGGGCTGGTACGGATTCAGCAGAGGGCTGCTCGGCTGTGAGACCGAGGTGAACCGCTTCGAGTCGCCCTTGCTCAGCTTCCGTACGTCGGCGGCGTCCAGGTACGTCACCTGCTTCGTGCTGGTGTCGCCGGCCAGGGTCCCGAGCCCTGTGAGCAGCTCGGAACCGCTGTCGCCACCGCCTGAGCCGGACGAGCAACCGGTGACCGCGGCCAGAAGGACGGTGGCAAGAGCGGTGGCGCCGACGGCGGATCCGCGTGCTGTTATGCGCATGATCAGGCAGCGTATACCGATGCCTGATGCCTGATGCCTGATGCCTGATGCCCGATGCCCGACGCTCGACGGCCGACCCCGAAGATCCCTTGTCGGCCCGGCAGCCCACGGGGAGTCCGTGCCGGGCGGACGCTGCCCGGCCGGACCCCCTCATCGGGTCACCAAGTCACCAGGTCACCGAGTCACCGGGTCACCAGGCGCGGAAGGTGGCGTCCGGTCGATCCGCGGCGCTGACGCTCTCGACGTACAGCAGCGCATCGCGGTGCCGCAGGTAGTGGCCGGGCGAGCTGTAGGACTCGAAGGACGCCAGGGACCGGTCGGAGAGTCCGGGTACGCGTCGCCATGTCGCGTCGGAGCGGAAGCCGGCGTCGTCGGTGCGCGCATCGATCCACACCTCGCCGTCCCGCTGCCGCAGGAAGGTTCCGGGGAAGTTGACCGACTCCAGTGACACGGCCGACGGATCCGCCAGGCCGGGCACGACCTTCCACTGCATGTCGGCGTACGGCGTGACGTCCGGGTCGACCCTGCCCCGGCTCCACGCGTGCCGGATGAACCGGTTCGGTGCGTCGGCTGCCTCGAAGCTGAACACATTGGAGCGGATCGAGATGTTGTCGAAGCGCGCAAGGGGCTTACTCGGCCCCGCTGCGCCGGCCTTCGACGACAGCCGGGTGGCGTGTACGCCGTTGGCACCGGAAGCGAAGGACGAGTCCGTCGTGCTGATCTTCGGCTTGGCCATGTCGTCGACGTAGACCTTGAGGGACGACCCGATCGCCTCGACCTTCACCCGGTGGGACTTGCCGACCGCCCCCTTCAGGGGCGCCTTCGCCAGGGGCGTCCGTTCGTCGCCCGTCGACTTGCCGAGGACCAGGCCGTCGGGGCCGAGGTCGGCGTAGTAACCCTGGAAGCCCCCGGTGCCGGTGCCCGGCTGCGTGACACGGAAGGCGAGGCCCGATTCGCTGCGGCCGTGCTTCAGGGTCACATCGGCCTCGTAGATCAGGTCCGAGAAATTCGTGTCCTGGAGGGCCAGGCCACCGGAGGACGACGCGGCGGTGTAGGCGCCGTGCTTCGTGGCCCAGTCGGCGTCGCCGTACGTGCGCCAGCCGACGGCGTTCCCGTCGCCGAAGTTGTCGTTGACCTTCATCGTGACCGGCCGGATCGTGCCGTCCTCGTTGAAGTGGATCCGGTCGTATGCCAGGGCCCGGTGGTTGCCGTCGGTCTCGCTCAGCGGCCGGCGGTGGTAGACCATGTACCAGATGTCGGTGCCCGGCACGTTGACGACCGAGTTGTGCCCGGAGCCACGGGCGACTGCCGGATCCTGGGCCAGCACCCTGTCGATCTTCTTGAACGGGCCGGTGGGGGAGTCCGACATCGCGTACGACACGGAGTAGTCCGGGCCGGTCCAGCCGCCTTCGGACCACATCATGTAGTACTTGCCGCCGCGCTTGAACATGAAGGAGCCCTCGGTGTAGTTCTCCGGAGTGATCTCCTTGTAGGTCGATCCGTCGGAGAAGGAGCCGAGGCTGGTCATGTCCGGGTTGAGTTTGACGACGTTCGCGTGGCCCCATCCGCCGTAGTACATGTATGCCTGGCCGTCGTCGTCGATGAAGACGTCCTGGTCGATCGGCTGGGCGCCGTTGTGGAACTGGGAGATGAGCGGACCGCCGATGGCGTCCTTGTACGGGCCCTCAGGCCGGTCGGCGACGGCGACGCCGATCCCGCCGAACTCGGAGTTGTTCTGGATGTCGTTGGCGGCGAAGTAGAGGTAGTACTTGCCGTCGCGGAAGACCGGCGCGGGCGCCCAGAGCGCGTACTCGGCCCAAGAGACATCGGCGATGTCCAGCACCTTGGGGTGCTTGGTCCAGTGCACCATGTCCGTCGAGGAGAACGCGTCCATGAAGGTCTGTTCGCTGTAACTCCGGGACGTGGTCGGGTAGATCCAGAAGCGGTTGCCGTAGATCGCGACATCCGGGTCGGCGTACCACCCTTCGACGATCGGGTTCCCCGCCTCGGCCGTGCTCGGGGCGGGTGTGCCGACCGTCGCGGCGGTGGCGTGGTGGTCGGCTCCTGCGGGTGTCGTCGGTAAGCCGACCAGCAGAGCGGCGGCCAGGGCGACGGAGAGCTTGCGGATGGTGCGCACCATGAAACGGAAGACCTTTCTCGAGGGCGACAACGTTGTCAGCCGAGGTGCGGGGCAAGGCGGTGGTACGGATTCGAGGGAAGGGCGGGCTGCCTGCCGACCGCCGTGGCGCGTTGGCGTTCAGCACGGTTCCGGGGCGCGCTCTTCGTTGGAGACGATCGGGTCAACCTGTCGGCTCAGCAGGGTCGGTGAGGCTGTGTCACTTCGGAGCGGGCCGTTGTACTACGTTGGAAATTCTGGCGACTCGCAGCATAAGAACATGGGCGCGGCACTCTGTCCACCCTGCTCTCACGCTCCACAGACATCCCGGAGCTGTAAGGACCCCCAGAGCTCCCGCAACCCCCGCGCCAGTCGGTGCGAACCGGCCGACCGGCCCCCACCGCTCCTTGCGGTGAGGGCCGGAGGTACGCGCACTGGAACTGTCCCCTATTCGGTGCGCAGGGCCGTGGCGGTTCGGGCCCTGGCGGCCCAGCCTGCGGGCAGGAGCGCGCCCAGGGTGGCGATGAGCAGGCCGCCGAGTGCGAGCGGGAGCAGTTCGGCCGCGTGGTAGACGGCGATGACGGAATCGGGGAAGCGAAGCCCCACGCTGTCACCCATCGCGGGGAGGACCCAGCCGTGCAGGGCCACACCGAGCGGCACGCCCAGAGCTCCCGCGACCAGTCCGGTCACGACGACCGAGGTGATGACCATCGCGATGGTCTGCCGGGGGGTCATGCCGAGCGCCTTGTGGACACCGATCTCCCGGACGCGCTCGCGGGTGTCGAGCAGCACACCGTTCAGCACGCCGAGCGCCGCGACGGCGACGAGCATCAGCGTGAGGATGACGGACAGCGCGTTGAGCGTGACGACCATGTCGCTGCCGTTGTCGAGCCCCCCGGCACGTGCGGTGGCCCCCAGCGGTGTCAGGTCCCTGTTCAGCGACTCGACATAGCCGGAGACGTCGGTGCCTGACGTGACCGCGATGTGATGGCTCGTCTCCGTCAGGTCGGGATGTGCGGCCGCGAGGGTCGAGGAGTCGGTGAAGACCTGCATGCCGTCGTTGCGGGGGTCGAGGACCTCACCGGTGATCCGGACCGTGACCGGCTCGGCCAGGCCGTTCAGGGTGACGGTGTCGCCGATGCCGGTGCCGGTCGCGGCCATGAAGGGGGTCGGGACCACGGCCTCGCCGGGCCCGTCGATCCAGCGGCCCGAGACCATCGTGTAGCCGCCCCAGGAGGCGTCGCCGGAGAAGGCGATCACGTCGATGGTGCCGGTCAGGCCGGACACGGTCGCCCTCACCGTCGCGGCGCTGTAGTACTTCCCGGTTCCGGCGGCGGCCTCGACGGCCGCGGCGACCGCGGCGGGATCGGCGGGATCGGCCTCGGTCTGCTTCTCGGGGCCGGGGCCGGGGTCGGGGCCTTGGGGGCCGAAGTCCGGCAAGGGCGCGGGCACGACGACATCGGCGGCGTCGTGGGCCCTGGCCTTCATCACCTCGCCGAGCGAGGCGCCCATCCCCACGGTGAACGTGACGGCGATGGCGCCGAACAGGATGGCCGTGCCCATGGCCAGTGCGCGGGCGGGCCGAGCGAAGGGCCGGGCCAGGCCCAGGGCGACCGGCTGCGGCAACGGCAGCCGTCCGGCCAGCCGGGCTGCCCACCGGCCGCGCCCCGCCGAAGCATTACGCCCGACGGCGAGGGCCTCGACCGTACGCAGCCGGCCGGCCCGCCAGGCACTCGCCCACGCGGTCGCCGCCACCAGTCCGAGCATCCCGGCGATCACCGCCAGGTCGACCCAGGGGGCGATGGTCAGGGACGCGGTGCCGTAGACCTCCTCGGCCTCCGCCAGTACGGGGACGGCGAACAGATGGCCGGCGAGGACACCGAGGGCCGTGCCGACGACGGCCGGGATCAGCGCCTGGCCCACGTAGGCCCTCACGACCTGGGCCGGGGTGAAGCCGACGGCCTTGAGGATGCCGATGCGGCGCGTTGCCGTGCCCACGGCCGACGCGACGACGTTGCCGACGATCAGCACCGACATGACCAGGCCCAGGGCGCCGAACGCGATGAGGAACGGGACGTAGAGGGCGGTGTCGCGCTCGGCGGTCTTCCTGACGTCGAGCCATGACTGTTCGCCGACGGCCGTTCCCGGCGGCAGGGATTCCGTCACGCCCTTGCCGCCCGCAGCGATCTGCGCGGCGGTGCCGGCGTCGGTGAAGCGGTAGAGCATCTGGTAGCCGCCGCTGCCGGGCGCGGTGAGAGCCGGCATCTGGGACGGAACCACCCAGGCGTCGGCGGTCTGTGTGACCGAGCGGGCCACACCGACCACCGTCAGCGTCGGACCGCCGGACAGATCGGGGAAGGCGACCTTCATGCCCATGGTCGGGAAGATCGAGGATCCGGCGGACAGCACGATCTCGCCGGAGCGCGTGGGCCACCGCCCTTCGAGCAGCGCCACCTCGTCCACGTCCCGGCCGGGATCGCCCCGCCCCACCACGGTCATCGGCCACCCGGGGCTGTCGTCCGCCCGTGGCGTGACCGTCGCCGTACGGAACGGCCCGGCCGCGCTGCTCACCCCTTCGGCGTCCTTGGACCTCGACAGCTGCCCGGCACTTGCTTTGCCCGCGTCGAACTGCATGGACAGATGCGCGCCGTGCTGCTTCGCGAAGGCGTCGTCGAAGGGCGCGCCGGAAATTACGAGCAGTGATCCGCCGAGGACGGAGGCGGCCACCGCCATCATCGTGGTGAGCCCGATCACCAGCGTCTGCACCCGGCGTCGTCCCACCCCCGAGCGCACCACCTTGCCGAGCGCGCTCATCGGACTGCCTCCGAGGCGACGGCCTGCGACCGGACGTCTTCGGTGATCCGGCCGTCGGCGATCCGGACCGTACGGTTCGTGCAGGAGCGGGCCAGAGCCAGGTCGTGGGTGACCACGACGATGGTCTGGCCCTCGGCGTTGAGGCCGGTGAGCAGCCTGCTGACGTCCTGTCCGGCGGCCGTGTCCAGGGCCCCGGTCGGCTCATCGGCCAGGAGCAGCGCCGGCCGGTTCATCAACGCCCGGGCCACCGCGACGCGTTGCCGCTCGCCGCCGGACAGTCGTCCCGGGTAGGCGCGGGCGTGCCGGTCGATTCCCAGCAGTTCCAGGAGTTCCGCCGCCCGGCGGTCCGCCTCGCCGCGTGCCGTACCCGCGAGGCGCGCGGGCAGGACGACATTGTCGGTGACGGTCAGATCGTCGAGCAGGTTGAAGAACTGGAAGACCATGCCGATCTTCGCCCGCCGGTAGAGCGCCGATCCGGCCTCGCCCAGCTGGTCCACCCGAACCCCGTCCACGGTGACGGTCCCCGTGTCGGGCCGGTCCAGGCCCGCGATCAGATTGAGCAGCGTGGACTTACCGCTGCCGGAAGGGCCGAGGATCGCGACGGCCTCGCCGGGCTGCACGGTCAGCGACGCCCCGTGCAGAGCGGGCGGGCCGTCGTCGTACCTGCGGCTCACCTCGCGCAGTTCGATCACCGGCATGGTCATGAAGGGCTCCTCGGTCACGGTCAGTTGGCTGCTGAAACGCTAGGAGCGGGCCCGGCCCGCGCGCGTCGCCCGTCCGAACCCATTGCGGTACCCCACTGGGACGATCCCCGGAAACGTCATCCCTGCGATGTAGGCCTGTGATGTATCCGGTGCGGCGGGAATGACCACCGGGGCTGACTCCGCGGGTCCTCCCGGCGGCGACAATGAACCGGTGACGAACGTACGCACGAGGCTGGAGCGGCTGCGGGAAGCCGCCCGACGCACGGTCCGCGACGCCATGCTTTCGACTGGTCCGCCTCTGCGGCCCACCCGGCGTGCATGGCAGTTCGACGCGCTGGTGGCAGTGGCACTCGGAATCACCACCGTCTACTACGGCATCGACAACGCCGGCAACGTCGTGGTGCGTGAAATCGCGCCCGGCGTGGAGCACGTCATGGCGCGCCCGTCCGGTCCCGGCGGCCTGGCCTTCATGGTGACCCTCGCGTTCATCGCCTCGGGTGCCCTGGCGCTGCGCCGCCGCTACCCGCTCGCCGTGCTGTGCGTGGTGACGGCCGCGACACTGGCGACACCGCAGAGCGTCATGCGGCTGACCTTCTACGCGTTCGTCATCGCCGTCTACAGCGCCGCCGTGTACAGCCCGTACCGGGTGGTGACCCTGGCGGCGCTGCCGGTGGCGGTCGTCCTGGTCGGCACCTCGGGGAACTCGGTGACGCCGATCGTCCCCAACGAATACATCGCCCTGCTGATCCTGGCCCCGATGGCCGTGGCCGCCGTCGGCCTGCGTACCTGGAAGCTCCGGACCGACGAGGGCCGCACCCGGCTCTCCGCCCTGGAACGCGAACAGGCCGAGGCGCTGCGCCGGGCCGTCGAGCACGAGCGGGCCAGGATCGCCCGCGAACTGCACGACGTCGTCACGCACAACGTCAGCGTGATGATCATCCAGGCGGGAGCCGCCCGCAAGATCATGAAAACCTCCCCCGAGCAGGCCGGCGAGGCGCTGCTCGCCGTCGAAGCGGGCGGGCGGGCGGCCATGACCGAGCTGCGCCACGTCATGGGACTGCTCACCATGGCCGACGAGGGCGAGGAGGCGGACGAAGGCGCGGGCCTGGCCGGTGCGGTGGTGGTGCCGGCTCCGCAACCCGGCCTGGACCAGCTGGAGACGCTGGTCGGACGGGTCCGGGACACCGGGCTGCCCGTCGACCTGACCGTGACCGGCCCGCCCCGTCCCCTCCCGCCCGGACTCGAACTCGCCGCCTACCGCGTGGTCCAGGAAGCCCTCACCAACACGGTGAAGCACGCGTCCGGCGCCACCGCCGCCGTGACCGTCGAATACGGCCCGGAACGGCTCCGGGTGGAAGTCACCGATACCGGTGGACACCCGGGCGCGGCCGTCGGAAGCGGCCGGGGCCTCATCGGCCTGCGCGAGCGCCTCGCCGTCCACGCCGGAACTCTGAACGCCGGCCGGCGCCTGACCGGCGGCTACCGTGTGGAGGCCCTGATCCCCTTGGAGACGCCGTGACCGAGCCGCTGCGGGTGGTCCTCGCCGACGACCAGACCCTGGTCCGTACCGGATTCCGGCTGATCCTCGGCGCCGACGGCATCGACGTCGTCGCCGAGGCGACCAACGGAGCCGAAGCGGTCGAAGCGGTCCGCCGCACACGTCCCGACGTGGTCCTGATGGACGTCCGGATGCCCGAGATGGACGGCCTGGAGGCCACCCGCCGCATCCTCACGGTTCCCCAAGCTCTCAACTCCGTTCGAGCAGGGGAGACCCCATTCCCCGGCAGCCCCCGCGTCATCATCCTGACCACCTTCGACCTCGACCGGTACGTCTACGCGGCGCTGTCCGCCGGGGCCAGCGGCTTCCTCCTGAAGGACGTCACCCCCGAGCATCTGACCGCGGCCGTCCGCACGGTCCGTAACGGCGACGCTCTCCTCGCGCCCGCCATCACCCGTCGCCTCGTGGAGCGGTTCACCCAGCGCGGCAGCGACACCGCCGCCCTCCACCGCGACCTCGCCTCGCTCACCCCGCGCGAACTGGAGGTCTTCGGCCTGCTGGCCCGGGGGCTGAGCAACGCCGAGCTCGCCACCCGCCTGCACCTGGCCGAGACGACCGTCAAGACGCACGTCGCCCGCATCCTCGCCAAGCTCGGACTCCGTGACCGTGTCCAGGCCGTCATCGTCGCCTACGAGACCGGCCTGGTCAGCGTCGGCGCACGCGAGGCCGCCCAGCGGTCCACCGAGTAGACGTAGACCGCACACGGCCCCCTTCGCCGGAAGGCCGGCCGTGAAGGCCTGCGCGGAACGCGGTCCCGATCCGTGCCCAAAGCTTCACTCAACCTCCCTATAGTGGTGCCGCGTTGATCGTATGGCCGCAACGCGCGAAGCCGTCTCCAGGAGTCCGTACGATGACGACCCCCTCCTTATCCGCCGTGCCCGCACCCGGCGGTGGCTGCCCCGCGCACGCCGCCACCACCCCCGTGCCGCTCAGCGGGCCCGCGTTCCACACCGAACCGCAGGTCCTCTACCGGAGCATGCGTCACGCCTACGGGCCCGTGGTGCCCGTCGAGCTCCCTGGCGGTTTTCCGGCCTGGCTGGTCGTCGGATACCGCGAGCTCCACCAGGTCACCAGCGACGGCGAGCTCTTCCCGAGGGACGTCGGCCTGTGGAACCAGTGGGAGCACATACCCGAGGACTGGCCGCTGCTCCCCATGGTCGGGCGGCCCATGCCGTCCATCTACTTCACCGCGGGCGCAGAGCACCGACGGCACTCCGAGCTGGTGGTGCCCGCCCTCGAGGCCGCGGACCCGTTCGAGATCCGGGGGCACTGCGAGCAGCTGGCCGACCGGCTCATCGACGATATCTGCGCCCGTGGCACCGCCGACCTCGTCGCCGACTTCGCCGAACCGCTGCCCGTGCTCGTCCTCGCGCGCCTCGTCGGCTTCCCCGACGCCGAGGGGACGGACATCGCCCGGGTCCTGAAGGACCTGGCCGACGGGGGACCGGGTGCGCAGGAGGCTTACGGCCGCTTCGGCGAGCACATGCAGCGGCTTGTGGCGGCCAAGAGGCGAACGCCCGGCGACGACATCACCTCCCGGATGCTCGCCGACCCCGAACCCTTCACGGACGAGGAGTACGCCCTCGACCTGATGGCCGTCACCGCGGCCGGGCACCTCACCACCGCCGACTGGATCAGCAACTCCCTGCGGCTCATGCTCACCGAGGACCAGTTCGCCGACTCGCTCGCCGGCGGGCACCGCAGTGTCGGCGACGCGATGAACGAGGTCCTCTGGGAGGAGAGTCCGACCCAGATCCTCGCCGGCCGCTGGGCGGTCCGCGACACCCAGCTCGGCGGCCGGACCATCCGCGCCGGGGACATGCTCCTGCTCGGCCTCGGCGCGGCGAACACCGACCCGCTGATACGCCAGGAGATGTCAGTATCCGGCGGCGCGGGGCGCCACGCGGGAAACGGAGCGCATCTGGCGTTCAGCCACGGAGAGTACCGCTGCCCCTTCCCTGCGCAGGAGATCGCGGAGACCATTGCCCGTACGGCGATCGAGGTCATCCTTGACCGGCTGCCCGACCTCGAACTCGCCGTCCCCGCCGCGGATCTCGTGCGGCGGCCGTCCGCCTTCCTGCGCGGGATGAACGCGCTCCCCGTCCGGTTCGCTCCCGTACACACGACTGGAGACCTGTTGTGAACTGCCCGTACGCGACCGTGGTCATCGACCCCATGGTCCAGGACCTCGACGGTGAGACCGAACAGCTGCGGGCTTCCGTCCCGCTCGCGCGCATCGAGCTCCTCGGGGTTCCCGCCTGGACCGTCACCCGGCACGCCGAGGCCCGCCAACTCCTCGTCGACGCACGCCTGGTGAAGGACCTGGGCGCCTGGGGGCTCTGGCAGAGCGGGGAGGTCACCCACGCCTGGCCGCTGATCGGCATGATCGACGCCGGACGCTCCATGTTCACCGTGGACGGCGAGGAGCACCGCAGGCTGCGGACGAAGACCTCCCAGGCACTCACCCCCCGCCGGCTGGAGGCGATCCGCCCGGACATCGAGAAGTTCACCGCGGAGCTGCTGGACGCGCTCGCCGAACAGGGCAAGGACGGGGTCGTCGACCTCAAGGCCGTGTTCGCACAGCCGCTCCCGATGAAGGTGGTCGGGCTGCTGATGGGAGTCGACCAGGCGCTGCACCCCATGCTGACACGGCAGTACAAGGCGTTCTTCTCCATGCTCACCCCGCAGGAGGACCGGCTGGCCCTGCTGGCCGAGCTCGATGTCTTCTACGCCGAACTGGTCCGGGAGAAGGCCGCGCACCCCACCGACGACCTCACCAGCGCGCTGATCCTCGCCGAGGAGGGCGGGGAGCCCCTCACCGAGGAGGAGGTGGTCGGCAACCTCAAGGCGATGGTGGCCGCGGGGCACGAGACCACGATCGGTCTCATCCTCAACGCCGTACGCGCACTGCTCGCCCACCCCGACCAACTGCGGAGGGTGCTGGACGGGGAGATCCTGTGGGAAACGGTGGTCGAGGAGACCCTGCGCTGGGACACGCCCACCACCCACCTGCTGATGCGGTTCGCCACCGAGGACATCCAGGTCGGCGACCAGGTCATAGCCAAGGGGGAGGGCGTCGTGATCTCCTACCGGGCCATCGGCCGCGACGTCACCCAGCACGGGGACGACGCCGATGCCTTCGACATCACCCGGCCGACTCCGATCCGGCACATGACCTTCGGCCACGGCCCCCACATCTGCCCCGGCGCCGCGCTGTCCCGCGTCGAGGCCGGAATCGCCCTGCCCGCGCTCTTCGGGCGTTTCCCGGAGCTGAAGCTCGCGATCGACGACGACGAGATCCGCAAACTGCCGGTCATGACGCAGAACGACATGGAGGCGTTCCCCGTGCTGCTTCACGGCTGAGGGCCGACGGGGGAGTTGCCGCGGACCGGACGTCGGCCGTCCGGCCTCGTGCTGGACGCCCCTCGCCGCCCCTCCGCCGTGCCGCGGCGTGCCGCCCCCGTATGGCGCGCTGCCGGTGCAGCGTGTTCCTGGGTGAGGACAGGATCAACCAGCCGCATCCGCGGCTTCGTCCGGAGTCAGGGAGCGGATGCGAGGTATCGGTGACGGCAGTAGCCAGAGCAGCGAAAGGACTCCGCCCACGGCGGCGATGAGGAGGGTGGCCCTCAACCCGATCACGGTGGCCAGGAATCCGCCGACGACGGCGCCGATGGGCCGTACCCCGTAATTGATCGTGCCGTACGCGCCGGCCACGCGGCTGCGCAGGCCGTCGGGGATCACGGTGGTCTGAAGGGCGTTGAGGTTGACGTCGAACAGCATGACACCCAAGCCGGACAGGAACTCGCACGCGGCCAGAGCCCCGGCGCGAAGCCAGAACGGGCCGTCCGCCGCGGCGGCGATGGCGATCGGCGCGGGGAAGAGCACCGCGCCGACGGCGATGCTGCGCCCCACGCCGAATCGTCGTGAGACTTCCGGAGCGACCAGGGCGCCGATGAGCGAACCCGTCGCGCCGATGCCGAACGCGATGCCGATGACTCCTGCGGACAGACCGAGGTTCCGGCTGGCGAACAGCACGATCAGTCCGCTGCCCGCGAGGAACGTGAAGAAGTTGACGGTCGCCGCGCATCCGAGACCGGCCCGCAGCACCGGGTGCCGGACGACGAGTGCCAGTCCCTCCCTGGCGCGCTGCAGAAGTGGGGGTGCGGTGGCATCGCCCGCTGCCGGCGGTTCGTCCACCCGGACACGCCCGATCAGGAGCGCCGATGCCAGGAAGGTCAGGGCATCGACGACGAGGGTGACGGGAGCGGTGAAGACCTGGATCAGAGCGCCGCCGATGGCTGGGCCGGCGACATGCGACGCGGATCGGCTGGCGCTGAGTTTGCTGTTCGCGTCCACGTAGGACGCGCGTGGCACGAGGCCCACGAAGAACGGCGGATAGGCGGTGTTGAACAGGACTCCGGCGGCGCCCGTGAGCAACGCCACGGCATACAGCTGACCGAGCGACACCGCTCCTGACAGGTAGGCAGCCGGGACGCTGAGCAGCACTGCCGCGCGCACCAGGTCGGCAATGATCATCAGGCGGCGTTTACGAGCCCGGTGGTCGACCCAGGCCCCCAGGAGGATTGCGAGCAGATTCGGGGTCCAGATGAGTGCGGTCAGCCACGCCACCTGGTTGGCCGAGGCGTTCAGGGCGCTGACGGCGATCAAGGGCAGGGCCAGTTCGGTGATCCGGTCGCCGAACTGTGAAACCGTGTTGCCGGCCCAGAAGCGGCGGAATCGTTGATCTCGCCACAGTGATACAGCAGCGGTCTGCTGCCGGCTGTTCACGGTGTCTGCCCGGTCTGCTCCTCGGCACCTTCCGCACCTTCCGGCAGGACGTAGCGCATCAGCTGGACGGCGCGGCTGTCTGTCGGCCGCTCGGCCGGGTCGCGAGTGACGTACGGCGCCAGGATGCGCTCGATCCCGTCCTCGATGGCGACGAGTTCCTCAGCAGAAACGACGAGGCGGGTGCTGGCCAGCCCTGCCGGCCTCTGCCACTTCGGATCGAGTCCGGGCTCCACCTCTGCTGCCCACCGGCCCGGCAGGTCCGCGTGGCGCAGGAACATCTGCTGCGACAGTACCCGCGCGGCCGACCGGCCCTCCTCGTCGGCCGCGTCCTGCGGCGTCTCGAACCGGAAGCCGCGTGCCACTGCTTCCCACCTCCGTTCGCGGCGGTCCGTGCCGGCCTCGCTGTCGCGAACCAGGCCGAAGCCGGCCAGGTGACGCAGATGCCAGCTGGTCACCGAAGGCGTCGCTCCCACGTCGGGGGCGAGCTGAGTGGCGGTCGCAGGCCCGTGCTGCTGCAAGCGGTCAAGGATCGCCAGCCGCACCGGATGCGCCAACGCCCGCATTGCTTGCGGGTCATTGATCTCGATATCGCCCAGGCGATTACTGGAGTCCATGACGTGAGAGTCTCCTCTCGCAATATGTGAGAGTCAACTCTCATATCGCCTCCAACTCCCGCCCGCCGTGGTGCCGTTCGAGATTCCGGACGGCGTCCGGTTTTTCGGCGAAAGTGGGTGGCGCACGGCAACCGAAGCGGTGCCGGCGGCGACTGCGGGGTGGACTCCCCACCCCCGACCCCAAGGAGGTCCCCTCGTGAGCCGCACTCTGAGGAGAACCCTCGCCGTACTCCCCGCCGCGTTCCTGCTCGCCCTCATGCCGGGCAGCGCGTCCGCGTACCCCAACCCGGGTGCTGTCAACGGCGACATCGTCGTCCACGATCCCAGCATGATCCGCAGCTCGTCCGGTCAGTACCTGCTCTACTCGACCGGAGAGGGCCTTCAGCTCCGCACCTCCACCGACCGGACCGCCTTCGGCCGCTCCGGAAACGCCTTCACCACCAAGCCGAGCTGGTGGAAGAACTACTCCTCGGCGTCCGACCCCTGGGCCCCGGACATCTCGTACCAGGGCGGCAAGTACCTCATGTACTACGCCGTCTCGTCCTTCGGCTCCAACACGTCGGCCATCGGCCTGGCGGCCTCCACCACCGGGCAGGCGGGCAGCTGGAGCGACTACGGGATCGTGTACACATCGAGCTCGTCGAGCGACTACAACGCCATCGACCCCAACCTGTTCGTGGACGACGACGGCAAGTGGTGGCTGTCCTTCGGCTCCTGGTGGACCGGGATCAAGATGATCCGTATCGACCCGTCGACGGGCAAGCAGTACGCCGGGGACACCACCCGCCGCTCGCTCGCCTCCCGGCCCACCGGGACCAAGGCCGTCGAGGCGCCCTCCATCGTGAAGCGCAACGGCTACTACTACCTCTTCGCCTCGTACGACACCTGCTGCGCCGGCACCAGCTCGACGTACAAGATCAAGGTGGGCAGGGCCACCGGCGTCACCGGTCCCTACAAGGACCGCAACGGCGTCAGCATGCTCAGCAACGGCGGCACGCCCGTCATGGAGTCGCACGGCCGCTACATCGGACCCGGCGGCCAGTCGATCCTGGCGGACTCCGACGGCGACCTGCTCGTCTACCACTACTACGACGGCCAGGACAACGGCACCCCGAAGCTCGGCGTCAACCTTCTGAACTGGAGCAGCGGATGGCCCGTCGCCTACTGACCCTGCTGAGCGCCCTCCTGCTGGCGCTCGCCCTGGGCGAGCCGACATCCGCGTCGGCCGCCGAGGGACGTCCGTACACCAACCCGGTCAAGGCGCAGAAGGGCGCCGATCCCTGGATCTCGTACCACGACGGCAACTACTACCTGGTGTCGACGAGTTGGACCGACGTCATCACCATGCGGAAGTCGCCCACGCTGGCCGGGCTCTCCACCGCCCCGAGCGTGCAGGTGTGGCAGGGCGACGCCTCCTCGCGCTGCTGCAACATCTGGGCGCCCGAACTGCACTACTCGGGCGGCCGCTGGTACCTGTACTACGTGGCCGGACAGAACATCACCGACTACAACCCCACACAGCGCGTGCACGTGCTGCAGAGCACGGGTTCGGACCCGATGGGGCCCTACACGTACAGGAACCAGCTGGGCAGCACCTGGATGCTGGACCCGAGCGTGCTCACGGTCAACGGGTCCATGTATCTGCTGGGCAGCGCGAGCGGCGGCGGTACGCAGAATCTCGTGATCGCGCCGATGTCGAATCCGTACACGCTCAGCGGCTCGTTCTCGACCATCTCGACGCCCACCTACGACTGGGAGAAGTCGGGGGGCACGGTCAACGAGGGGGCCGAGGTGCTCCAGCGGGGCGGCAAGACGTTCATCGTCTACTCCGCCAGCGGCTGCTGGACCCCCGACTACAAGCTGGGGCAGCTGGCCCTGACCGGATCCAACCCGCTCTCCGCGTCGTCCTGGACGAAGAAGTCCACCCCGGTCTTCCAGCGGAACGACGCCGCCGGGGTCTACGGGCCGGGGCACAACGGCTTCTTCACCTCACCCGACGGCACGGAGAGCTGGATCGTCTACCACGCCAACGATTCGGCGTCCGACGGCTGCGACAACGGGCGTACGGCGCGTGCGCAGAAGTTCAGCTGGAACTCCGACGGCACCCCGAATCTCGGCACGCCCGTCGCTCCCGGCACGACACTGGCCGGGCCCTCCGGGGAGACGGCGGCGACCCCGGCCGCGTACACCGTGGTCAGCCGGGCCACCGGGAAGTGTCTTGACGTGAGTGGAGCCTCGGCCGCCGACGGCGCCGATGTGCGGCAGTGGACGTGCGACGGCACCACTAAGCAGCGGTGGCGCATCGAGGACAGGGGAGACGACACGAGCAGGCTGGTGAACGTCGCGACGGGCAAGGTGCTCGACACGGCGGAGTGCTCGACGGCCGACGGCGCCGACCTGCGCCAGTGGTCGTGGCTCGACAACACCTGCCAGCGCTTCCGCTTCGTCACCACCGAGGCCGGGGGCTGGGTGCGCATCGTCAACCAGGCCACCGGGAAGGTCGCCGACGTGGCGGACTGTTCGACGGCCGACGGCGCCGACGTGCGGCAGTGGACCTGGCTGAACAACACCTGCCAGCAGTTCAAGCTCGTCCCGGTCTCCTGATGCCGAACCGGTCTCCTGAGGCCCGCCGCAGCTTACTGGCCCCGCGCCCGTAAGCTGCGGCGGCATGGCTGATCTCCTCGCCCTCGCCCCGCACCGCTCCACCACGGCCACCCTGCTGGCCGGTGCGGCCCGCGAGCGCGGCATGGACGTGACGATCCTGCCGCGCGACGGCCTCCGCGACCTGCCGGCGTCCGGCATCCGGGCGCATTACTACGGCGGTCCGCACTTCGCCGACTCGGCCGCCGACCGCCTCGGGATCGCGCTCCTCGAGCCGGGCGACGGCTGGCTCGACGCGCTGCCGTACGCGTTCACAGGCCGCCACGTCCGGTGCGTACCGCTCGGTGAGGCCCGCCGCGCACCGGGCCCGGTCTTCGTGAAGCCGCCCACCGACAAGAGCTTCCCGGCCGCCGTGTACGCGGACGGCAACGACCTTCGTGTCCCCGCAGGCATCCACGACGGCTCCCCGGTCCAGATCAGCGAAGTGGTCACCTGGGTCAAGGAGTTCCGGCTCCACCTGCTCGACGGGGAGATAAGGACCGGTTCGCAGTACGCCGCCTTCGGCAGGCTCGACGTGGCGCCGCTGGCAGGCCACACGGACGAGCCCGCGGTACGCGACTTCGTCCGGCGGCTGGCCGGGGCGTGCGCGGACACCCTGCCCAGCGGGGTGGTGCTCGACGTCGGCCTGATGCGTCAGGCGGACGACGCGGGGGACGGGCAGTGGGCGGTGGTCGAGGCCAACATGGCCTGGTTCAGCAACGTGTACGCCGCGGACCCCGCCCGCGCCCTCGACGTGGTGCTCCGCTCGGCGGGCCCCGGGACGGCCGTCCGGGAGCGGGACGCACGGTTTCGGCGTTCGTGACGCGAGGGGCGCGGCGACCTTCGGCGGTCGTGACGTCCGGGCCCGGCAACCTTCGGCGGTCGTGACGTCCGGGCCCGGCAACCTTTGGGATGGCTGCGGCGACTACTGCGCGGAACCCCACCTCTTCCCGACGAACGGATCAGGCCATGGCAGCCAATCGACGACGAGGCACCGCTCTCCACCCGGGACCGCGCAGAGCGATGACGGCAGGGGCGACGGCATTCCTGGCCGTCGCCTCGGTCTGGACGTTCGGGTCGGCCTCCGGTGCCGAGGCGGCGACCACCCTCACCGTCGCCAAGGACGGCAGCGGGCAGTACTCGACCGTGCAGGCGGCGGTCAACGCGGTCCCCGCGGGCAACACCGCGCGGGTCGTCGTCTCCATCAAGCCCGGCACCTACCGAGAGCTGGTGAAGATCCCCTCCACCAAGCAGAACGTCACCCTCCAGGGCAGCGGCTCCAGCCGCAACGACACCGTCATCGTCTACAACAACGCCTCCGGCACCCAGAAGCCCGACGGCTCGGGCACCTACGGGACCGGCGGCAGCGCGACGGTCGCGGCCGAGGCCAACGGGTTCCAGGCCCGCAACCTCACGATCTCCAACGACTTCGACGAGGCCGCCAACCAGAACATGAGCGGACTCCAGGCCGTGGCCCTGCGCACCGCGGCGGACAAGGTCATCCTCGACTCCGTGATCGTGACAGGGGACCAGGACACCCTGCTGCTCGACACCGCGTCCAAGGCGACACTCGGCCGCGTCCACATGACCAACTCCTACGTCGTCGGCAACGTCGACTTCATATTCGGACGTGCCACCGCGGTGATCGACAAGTCGGTCATCACCCTGAAGAAGCGATGGGACGGCAGCTCCGCCGGCTACATCGCCGCCCCCAGCACGGCCGCCGACCGCAAGGGCTTCCTGATAACCGGCTCGACCGTGAACGGCGATGTCTCGGCGTCGTCCTTCTACCTCGGCCGGCCGTGGCACGCGGGCGGCGACGCGACGCTCGACCCGATGGCCACCTTCCGCAACACGACGCTCAGCTCAGCGGTCAAGTCCGCTCCGTGGACGGACATGAGCGGCTTCTCCTGGAAGGACGACCGTTTCGCGGAGTACAAGAACACCGGTGCCGGATCCGGTTCCGCGAGCAGCAACCGGCCGCAGCTCACCGACGCCCAGGCCGCGGAGCAGGAGACCGCCGACTGGCTGGCAGGCTGGACACCTTCCGCGTCCTGAGACACGGTGTGCGGCAGTGGGCCTATGCCGGTGAGATCGGTCGAAGCGCTTCGACTCCACTCTGGACAGTGCCTGTGAGCGAGTCTAGGCTCCACGGTGTCTGTGCATGTCAGAGTGCGAAGGGGAGCACAGCAAGGCGCTGTCGAAGCGCTTCACCCGCTCTCCCTTGCGGTCGCCCACTGTAGGGGAGAAGCCGAATGGTCACGCTTGCCGAGGTCGCCCAGCACGCCGGAGTCTCCGCGAGCACGGTGAGCTACGTCCTCAGCGGCAAGCGGTCGATCTCGGCCTCCACCCGGGAACGGGTCGAGCTCAGTATCCAACAGCTGGGCTACCACCCCAACGCGGGTGCGCGCGCCCTCGCCAGCAGCAGGTCCAACATCATCGCGCTGATGGTGCCGCTGCGCACGGACATGTATGTGCCGGTGATGATGGAGATCGCCATCGCCGTCGCCACGAGCGCCCGCACACACGGCTACGACGTCCTGCTGCTCACAGGCGAGGAGGGCCCCGCGGCAGTCCGCCGGATCGCGGGGAGTTCGCTGGCGGACGCGATGATCCTGATGGACGTCGAACTGCACGACGAACGGCTGCCGCTGCTCCGCGATTCGGGCCGGACCGCCGTCCTCATCGGCCTCCCTGCCGACACCTCCGGCCTGACCTGCGTGGACCTCGACTTCGAGGCCACCGGGGCGCTCTGCGTGGACCATCTCGCCGGCCTCGGACATCGCGAGGTCGCGGTGATCGGAGAAGCGGCCGCCGTCTACGAACGGCACACCGGCTTCGCCGAACGGACCGTGGACGGCATACGTGCCAAGGCGCAGGAGACCGGGATGCGGATCCTGCACCGGCCCTGCGAGGGCGGGTACGCCGCGATGGCCGGCACCCTGGGCCGGATCTTCGACGAGCGGCCCGGAACGACCGGCTTCATCGTCCAGAACGAGGCCGCCGTGGAGCCGCTGCTCAACCTGCTCCAGCAGCAGGGGCGGGCCGTGCCGGAGGACGTGTCCGTCGTGGCCATCTGCCCCGAACAGGTGGCCACACAGGCATCGGTGCGACTCACCTCGGTGGCCATCCCGGCGCAGGAGATGGGGCGCCGGTCGGTGGAACAGGTGGTTGCGAAGCTCGCCGGCCGGGGTACGGACGAAGTGGAGTTGCTGGAACCGGTTCTGACGGTGCGTGCGAGCTCTGGGCCGGCGCCGGTCTGAGTGGTGCGGGGCGCGTTCACTCGTCCGGGTGGTGTGTCCCGGTGAGGTCGGGACACTTGTGTCACAGGTGGTCAACGGGCCCTGGAATGAGCCTGGTTGCTGAAGATCCGACGTGATAACTTCACGGTCTGTCATTAAGGCGGTACCGACTCGACGGGGGTGGTCGGTGGTGGTGCACGGACTGCCCGGAGCTGAAGAGCCGGACGAGGCCAGGGTGCGACTCATCGGGGTGCTGGTCGAATTCCTGTGCGTGCAGGATTTTGTGACCGATCGCGATCAATGCGCCCTGTTCGTGTCGTTCGCCTCGGATCGGCTGGGTGAGCCGATCACCTATCGGCGCACCAATCCACGGGCCGACATGCTGTCCTTCGTCAGGGATGCCCTGAGGCACGAAACAGGCCTCGCGGCGATCGTCTACGCTGCGGGCGTCATCGCGGGCCCCGACTGCAGGGCCCGGCTGAAGCTGCTCGTCGAGGATGCCGGGACCGACGCTTCGATGGCCGGTGCGTCCCCTGAGTTCACCGACGTCGCGGTGCGGGACATCCACCGGCTGCTGGCCGATGTGCGGCGCGTCGACGACGGCCGTCTGCACGCACTCCTGAGCCATGAGCTGGGTGTCGACGTGCCGTACGGTCAGACTCCCGCCCAGCGCTTCGACCACCTGTGCCGGGTCAACACCCAGGCCGACGGTCTGCCCCCCGCGCTCGTGCTGGTCGAGATCACGGCGTTTCTGGAACAACCGGCGCTCCGCGAGGGGCTCAGGGCGTGGTCGGACATGTGGGCCAGGGAGGCCGGCGGAGAAGTGGTGCGGGCCCTGGACGAACGCAGGCGCGCGATCGAGGCCTTACCGACCGCCGACCCGGACGTGGCGCGTTGCCTCGTCGTGATGGTGGAGCCCGCAGACGACAGTTCGGCCGATATCTACGTACGCCACTGGGTCAATGCCGCGCCAGGTTATTGGGAGCCGGTGGCCGGGGACGTGCGCCCCACGACCCTCGACCAGCTGGCGAATGAGGTCGAGCGCGCCATCGGGCGAGGGAAGGAGCGGTGGGCGGACATGCCGGCGATGGCGAACGAGCCGCCGGTGCAGGTCGAGTTCGTCCTGCCGTTCACACTGCTCAACCACGACATGGCCCGGTTGGAAATGGGTACATGGAGTGGTGAAAAGTTGCCGATCAGCCTTGAGTATCACGTTCATCTGAGATCTCTCGAACGCATGAGAGCGGCGCAGAAGGGCGGCTATCTGCCGCTGTGGCGGGATCGCTGGACGCAGCTCAGGAATGCCGGTGTGGCCGAGTCGTACCGCTGGCACGGCGAGGACGGTGAGCGGCTCGACCGCTGGCGTGCCAAGCTGATATCGAACCCGGATCTGACCGCGGTCATACTCGACGTCCCCGCACTGCCCGGTCTCGGTCTGGAAGCACTCGTCACCGCGATCGCTCAGGGGGTGGGCCTTGCAGCCTGGGACCGGAGAACAGACAGTCCCGACCTGTCCGGCGAGGTGCTGACGCTGTTGCTTGCCCACCCCCCGGCACAAATCCCGTCGTGGGTAAGCACGTTGCGCAAGAAAGCTGAGGGGATGAATCGTGACAATTGGTCCCTTGGAAAGCATTTAGCACTATTATGGGATGATCCCAACCGCCTGATCGACTGCGAGGAGTTGACAGCATGACCGAGCATGTCTCGGCAGCGCAGTCCGTCACGCCACCCTCCTGGAGGGTGTTCCACGCAACCGGGCAGCCTCCGGCCGGCGGTCCGCCGGAGATGCCGAAGCCGCCGCCCTGGAGGGTGTTCGCCGGGAGTCCGCTGCAGCAGGATCCCCCCGACGACGCGCAGTCGGCGCTGCGCCGGCTCGGCACCGTGCAGGAGGGCCCGCAGTTGCGCGAGGAGGAGATCAACGCGGTCAACGCCGCCCTCCTGCTGCGTCGTCCCCTGTTGATCACCGGGCCGCCCGGAGTCGGAAAATCCACCCTGGCATATCTGATCGCCCAGGAACTGGGTCTGGGCAGGGTGCTGCCGTGGAGCATCGTCAGCCGCACCACATTGCGCGGCGGGCTGTACGAGTACGACGCCATCGGAAGGGCGCAGGCCATCGCCGCCTGGCGTGCCGGGGGCACCCGCGAGGGGGAGAGCGGTGCGGGAGCCGCCCCCGATCTGGGCGACTTCGTCACCCTCGGCCCCCTCGGGACGGCTCTGCTCGCCTACGGGCGCCCCAGGGTGCTGCTCGTCGACGAGTTGGACAAGAGTGACATCGACCTGCCCAATGATCTCCTTCACGTCCTGGAGAACGGCAGCTACGAGATCCCGGAACTGGTGCGTGCCGGTGTGTCAGAGGTGTCCGTCTTCACCGACGACCCCCAGGGCCGGGCCGTCATCGAGGCGGGCAGGGTCGAGTGCGCGGAGTTCCCCGTCGTCGTTATCACGAGCAACGGCGAGCGCGAGTTCCCGGCCGCCTTCCGGCGCCGCTGCCTGCCGCTGGAGATGCGCCCGCCCAGCCGTGAACATCTCGTCTCCATAGTCATCAGCCATCTGGGCCGGCGCCCCGAAGGCGTCGAGGACCTCGTGGACGACTTCGTCAGGCGTCTGGACGGCGGGGGCACCCAGTCGGTCGATCAGCTGCTGAACGCCGTGCAGCTCACCACAGCGCATGGATTCCGTGCCGACAGCGACGGGCGTAAGCTCATCGAGATGCTTCTCCGCGACCTCTCGAAGGGCCGCTGATGAACGGCTCGCCACGGGAACGTGCCCCCGATGCGGCGCTCATGCCGAGCGGCGGCAGCCTCCAGGAACCGGATGGCGAGGCGAGCTGGCAGGATCTCGCCGACGGTGTCTGGCTCGCGGCGGCCTGGCACCGGGCGGGCCGTGGAGCGGACGGCGATGCGGACCCGGCCCCGGAACCCTCACCTGATGAGGGGACGGAGCCGGCCGGCGATGTCACAGCTCCGCCCTTCACCCCCGGGCCACCGGAGATTGTGCCCGCCGGGAGCAGCGACGTGGACCTCCGCGGTGCGGAGATCAGCAGCGTCGAGGAGAGCAGGCACGGCCGGCCCGAAACGGTCCTTCCCTACGAGAAGCGTCCCGCGCGTCGAGTGGTCCAGTTACGCCTGGCCAAGGCCCTGGCCGGACTCGGCAGGCTGGTTCCCTCGCCCCACGACAGCCGGTTGGACGAGGCACGCACCGCCGAGAACGGTGTGATCGACGGGCTCTGGATCCCCTACCTCGATCCGGTCCAGGAACGCGCCTTCGACCTGATGCTGATCATCGACACGGCGCCCACCATGCCCGTGTGGGAAGGCTCCTTACGTCAGCTGTCCGACGAGGCCGTGCGCAGCGGGGCCTTCCGGGACGTCCGTACGGTGGATGTCTCATTGCCCGGCGGAGAGGCACCTGCCCTGCGCTGGCCGGGCAACCGGCGCGCCGACCCCGCGGAACTGCTGGACGGCCGGGGGTCGCGGCTGTTTCTCGTCGTGACCGACGGGCTGGCGCCCGGGTGGGCCGAGGGCGGTGCCGACGAGCTGCTGGGGCGGCTCTCCGCGGCCGGGCCGACGGCACTTGTCCACCTGCTGCCCACGTATCTGCGTCACCGGTCCTCGGTCTACCCCTTCCGGGCCCGGCTGGACGCCGCCGGATTCGGGTCGCTCAACCGCCATTTCCTCTGCCGGCCGCCGCGCGGGGTACCCGAACACGCCCATCTCCTGCCCGATACGGGTGACGGGTCGGTACCCGTGCCGGTTCTCAGCCTGCACCCCGGTTCGTTCCGTGCCTGGGCGGATCTGGTCACCGGCGAACGCGGCGTGCGGCGGACACTGCCTGTAGTCCTGGCGGGGGCGATGGCCAAGGGGGTGGCAGCGGCGGGGGTGCGAGCACCGAGGATCGACGGGCCGCGCGCGGCGGCGGACACCGTGCGCAGATTCGTCGCCCTGGCCAGCCCGCTCGCACGGCACCTCGCCGTCCTCCTGGCGGTGGCGCCCCTACGTTTCGACGTCATCGAGGAGCTGCGGGCCCGCGCCTTTCCCGAGTCCCGCCCCGAGCATCTTGCCGAGGTGATGATGGGTGGCCTCATCGACTGGGAGCGGGACGGCGAGGGCGGACCCGACTTCGCCGACGGCATCCGCGAGGCATTGCTGGCCACCGGCAACCGCACCCAACTCGCGCGGGCCGTGAGCCTGCTGGCGGAGTCGCGGGCCAGTCAGGCACAGGGCATACGACTGCGCGCCGCGCTGCGCGATCCGGCGCAGGCGGCTCTTCCGGAGCGCGGCGGCGGACAGGCGTGGCTGCGCATCGAACTGGCCGTCCTGCGTGCGTTGGGAGGACTGCCCTACCGGCGCCGGGCGGCACACCTGAACGACATGCTTTCGGATGGCGCGGTAGAGCAAACGGAGGGGGCAAGAGATGATAAAGAGGCATCTGATGTGAATGAGAACGGCCCCGCTTCCCCGTCGCATTCGACGGTTCCACCAGGAGGATCTGTGTCGCCGACGACACCACCCGTAGACACCGAGCAGGATCGGGTCGACGAGCGCACGCCCGCCCTAGCGCCGGAGCTCCGTTTTGTCCGAACGGGCCAGCCGAAGATCATGGGCAACGTGCCGCCGAAGAACCCGAACTTCACCGGTCGGGAGAGTCTTCTGGCAGCGGTGGAACGGCAGTTGCGGGAGGATGAGACCACTGCCGTCCTTCCACATGCCCTCCACGGCATGGGTGGTGTCGGCAAGTCGCAGATCGCCGTGGAGTACGTGTACCGGCACAGCGGCGAGTTCAACGTCATCTGGTGGATTCCCTCGGAGCAGGAGAACCTGATCCTCGGCGCCCTCGCCGACCTGGCCCGCAACCTCGGGCTCGAGGTGGGACCGCAGGCCAACGCCGCGGTGCCCGCCGTGCGCGAGGCGCTCCGTACGGGCAAGCCGTTCGACAACTGGCTGCTGGTCTTCGACAACGCCGAGGACATCGAGGCCGTCCGGTCCTTCTTCCCCAACGGCGGGCCAGGGAAGATCATCGTCACCTCCCGCAACCGTGAGTGGGAGCGTGTCGCCACGCCCCTCAGCGTCGACGTCTTCGACCGGGACGAGAGCATCGCACTCCTGCAGCGCCGTGCCCGTGGCCTCAGTTCCGGAGACGCGGACCGGCTCGCTGCGGCGCTCGGCGACCTGCCCCTCGCGGTCGAGCAGGCGGGGGCCTGGCACGCCGCGACCGGGATGCCGGTCGACGAGTACCTCGGACTGCTGGAGGAGCGCCGGCCCGAGATCCACGAGCTCGTCCCGTCCCCCGACTACCCGCTTCCCGTCGCGGCGGTCTGGGACATCTCTCTCGGGCGCCTCTCGCAGGACAACCCGGCTGCACGTCAACTCCTGGAGATCTGCGCCTGCATGGCGCCGGAGCCCATCCCGCTCAACCTCTTCAGGGGCGGACGCAACGTCCAGGTCACTCCTGAGCTGGACCCGGTCCTGCGAGACCCCCTGCTGCTGGCCCGGGCGACCCGGGACCTCAGCAAGCTGTCCCTGGTGAGGCTGGACCACAAGACCTCCACCCTCCAGATGCACCGGCTGATGCAGAACGTGATCGTGGCCAGGATGGATCCCGAGGAGCGGGCCAGGATGACGCGGGCGGCTCACCTGCTGCTCACGACCGCCAAGCCCGGCGCACCTGCCTCACCGGACCAGTGGCCCGCCTACCAGGCGATCCTCCCGCATGTGATCGCGTCCGGAGCGGTGGAGAGCTCCGACGGGTGGGTCCGTGACCTCGTCTACGACATGGTCTTCTTCCTCTATTACTGGGGCGCGCACGAATCGGGCGCCGCCCAGGCCAGTCTCGCCTGGTCCGCCTGGCGTGCCCAGTCCGGTGACGAGGACCTGCACGTCATCAGGATCACCAAGCTCCTCGGCTTCTACCTGCGGCTGCTCGGGCGCCCCGGCGAGGCGATCGTGCACAACGAGCGGGCTCTGGCGATCTCACGCGGGGCGCAGATTCCCGACGAGGAACTCATCGACTCCATGTGGCAGATGGCCGGTGCACTGCGGCACCGGGGTGAGTTCAAGCAGGCGCGCGTGCTGGCCGAGGAGGCGTTCACCCGGGCGAGCGACCTGTTCGGGCCGGAGGACCCCACGACGCTGAGTGCGGCGCACGATTACGGTGTGGCGCTGAGACTGAACGGCAGTTTCTCAGCGGCGCGGGAGATCGACGAGGAGACCGCGCGACAGAGGGAGCTGCTGTACGGCCCGGTGAACGGGCTGACGCTCAACACGTTGAACGGACTGGCCATCGACCTGCGTGAGGCAGGCGACTACCTGGGTGCCCGCGCACTCCAGGAGTCCAACTACCTGCCCTACGTGGCCCACTTCGGGGAGACGAACGCGGCGACGATCCGTGCCGCCTTGAATCTCGCGGTGTGCCGGCGCAGGGCCGGTGTGGTCGAGGGAGGGTCCGACCTGGCCGAACAGACCCTTGAGCGATTCACCACCCGCTACGGTCTGAACAACACCGATGCTCTCGGTGCCGCGATCCACACCATGGTCGAGCGCCGACTGAACGGCGACCTCGTCGGTTCCCGGGAACTGGGCGAGCAGACGCTGGCCGCCTACCGCAAGGTGCTTGGTGACCACCATCCCTACACCCAGTTCGCCAGGGTGAACCTTGCCGCGACGCTGCGGGCGCAGGGCGACACGGACCGGGCGGAGAACTTGGATGCCCAGGCGCTGGAGGGCCTGGAAAACACCCTCGGAATGCTGCACATCAGCACGCTGACCGCGGCGATGTGCCGTGCCAACGACCATTACGCACGGCTGGATTTCGCGCAGGCCATGGCTGCCGATGCGGACCTGCTTCCCAAGCTCACGGAGACCGCCGGGGCCGAGCATCCGCTGACGCTCGCCTGCACGGCGAATCTGGGGCTCGACCGGCGCGGACTCGGCGAGTCGGAGGAGGCCGACCGCCTCAACCGTATTGCCGTGGACGGGCTTGCGCGCCTGCTGGGGGCGAACCACCCCTGGCACACCGCGGCCAGGCTGCACCAGCGCATCGAATGCGACATCACCCCGCTGCCGATGTGACGTCGCGAACGACCGAGTAACCGTCAGTCCTGCCCGCCGCCTCCATGGCGGCGGGCAGGGCCGCAGCGCAAGGCAACGGGGGCGGCACATGACCACTGTGGTCTTCACTCACGGCACAGGTGTGCGCGAACCGCACCTCAGCACGCTGTTGGCGCGGATCGTTTCAGGGCTGACGGAAACGGCTTCCGGCGTACGTATCCTCGCGTACGACTGGGGCGGGCCGCACGGGGCGAAGCTCGTCGCGGACGGCGCCAGCATTCCGGCCGGACCGGGCGCCGGGACCGGCCGGGGCGCCGGAGACCTTGACGGCCCCGACGAGACGGAGGAGTGGGCCCGCCTGTACGAGGACCCCTCGGCCGAGCTCGCCATTGCCGCCGCCGGAGCGGGCCCGCGCGTCACACCGCCCGGTGCGGCCTTTCCCGACGAACGTCCGAGGTCGCTACTCCGCCGGCTCGCGGCAGAGAGTGAGCCTCGGGCGGGCGCGCTCGGTCCCGGGCTTCCGGAGGCTGCGGCCGAGCTGGCGCGCAGCCCTCTGCTCGGCCCCGCCGCCGAGGCCCTGGACCAGGAGGCCCTGGCGTGGGTACTGGCCCGGGCGCTGACCGCCACGGTCATCGCGACGGAACTCGCGGCCGACAGCCCCGTGCAGGGTGGCGGCGACGTCAGGGACGCGGCTGTCGCCGCACTCGCCGAGCGCCTGGGCGCCGCGCCCCCCGGCACAGGCCGCGGGCCCCTGCTCCGGATGGCCGGGCGGCCCCTCGTACGTCTCGGCTCCCGCTACGCCGTGCGACGCCGCCGCGCGCTCACCGACGCCGCGCACCCGGCAGCCGGTGACATCCTCAAGTACCTCGCCAGGGGCGAGGACATGCGTCAGGGCCTGCGGGAGCTCGTGGCAACGGTGGAGCCGCCCGTCGTCCTGCTCGGCCACAGTCTCGGCGGCATCATCGCGCTCGACACACTCATATCCGGCCCGCTGCCAGGGGTCGGACTCCTGATAACCGTCGGCTCGCAGGGCCCCTTCCTGTACGAGACGGGCGCGCTGCCCTCGCTCGCCCATCCGGATCCGCTGCCCGACCACGTTCCGCCGTGGCTGAATGTCTACGACTGCCGCGATCTCCTCGGGTACGCCGCCGAACCGCTCTTCCCCGGCCGCGCCCAGGACATCGCGACCGACAGCCGGCAGCCCTTCCCCGTGGCGCACAGCGCCTACTGGACCGATCCGGCCGTCTACCGTGCGATCGGGGAGCGGCTGCCGTGAACCGCAGACGGATACCGCCGGAGCGCATCTTCGCCCTGGTCGTCGGCATCGAGCGGTACGCCGCCGGGTCCGGCTGGGACCTTCCCGGGCCCGCCCGGGACGCCATGCGCTTCCGTGACTGGCTGCTGGCCCGCGGCGTTCCCGACAGCCAGATACAGCTCCATCTCGCGCCCCTGCCCGGGGCAGCCCCTGACGTGCCGTTCCGCCCGGCCGACCACGACTCCCTGAGGCGTGCCTTCATCGAGGACATCCCGGGCCGCAGGGACGAGGCGCTGTGGGTGTGGTGGGGCGGCCACGGTGTGCTGGACGGATACGAGAACCTGGCGCTCTACACCGCCGACGCCACCCTGACCGACCGGCGTGCCATCGACGTCGAATCCGCCCTTACCCGGCTGAGGAGCGATGTGGCCTCAGGCTTCGGACTGCAGATGTGGATGGTGGACGCGTGCCGCACCTTCGATGAACAGCACCACTTCGCGCAGTCACTGTCCACCGAGCGTTTTCCCACCGGCGCACGGGTCGCCGCGCACGAGCAGACGCTGATGTTCGCGGCCGGTCGCGGGCAGCGGGCAGGAAACGATCCGGAGCGCCGGCTCGGCCTGTTCTCGGACATCGTGCTGCGCGAGCTCCCGGACGATCCGCTGCCGGAGGCCCTGCCCCTGTTCGATGCGGTGAAGGCGAGGATGAGCGCTCTCCGCGAAGCGGGCCACACCACGCAGGTCCCCAGCCTCCGTCTGGAGACGCCGGAACGCCGCGAGCTCATCGGGTGGGGCGAGAGTGTGCGTGCCCAGCCTGCGGAGCCTCCGGCCGCCAGGGTCATCACGGCCCTGCTGGCGTATCCGCTGATGAACGACCGTGACGAACGGCAGATTCTGGTCAACGAGTTGCCCTCCGCCGTCGTCGCCCGGATGCCGAGGCACCCCATGCCGCGTACGGACGTGATCGGGATCTTTCGCGCCGTCAGGGCACAGCCGGACGGCCTGTGGAAGCTGTATGCGGCAGTGACCCTGATTGACGACGACCCCGTCCGTGCGTCCGAACTCAAGTCAAGCGTGCAGGACTTCCTCTCGGACCCGGAGCCTGGGATGTGATCTGCTGGCGTGATCACACGGGTTTCGGGAAGGGGTCTCAGTCGTCATGATGGAGTAAACGGTGGCATCCTGTGCCACCGCTCGCGAAGGGGGAGCGCGCCTTGTACCAGCCGGTGCCCGCCGACGGCACACCTGATCACATCGAGTCCGATCTCATGGACCTGGCTTCCGTAGGCGTCGCCGATCTGAGGCGCCTGCCCGCTCCGGACGGTGCGGCACGCCTGCTCGCCGAACTCCGGCGTGCGCGCACCAACGCGATGGGGGGCGGTGAACCGGGGCGGGCCGAGTAGTGAGGGCCGAGTGCGCCGCCGCGATGAATCCGTCCACGACAGGGAGCGATGTGTACGCGCCGATCCGTATGCCCGGCCCGCTGTTCGACGAGATCGCCGCAGGCGGCGGCTCGCCCGAGGCCGTCGCGTTCCTGGTCCGGGGCGAACGTACCCGTCGTCTCCTGCTCCTCCGAGAGCTCCTCGACTTCTTCGACGCGGACCCCGGCATTCTGGCAACCCTCGACGCCCAGGCGATCTGGCCTGCCCTGGAGGCTGCTGCAACCCGAGCTCCCGGGCCCGTCGACGAACTGCTGCTGACCCCCCAGGTCGGCAGCTGGCTCGCCCACACGCTCCGGAGGCTGCACGGCACGGCCTCCGGGCCGCCCCTCTGGGCCGACGCCGGACAGATCGCCGCCGTGGCCGCGGCGGCGGCTGTGCACGCGGGTACGGATGCCGAGCTGCTCCTGCCCGCCGGGGGCGCGGCCGTCAGCCTGCCTGCGCTGGGCATGGTCCGGCTGCCCGGCCAGGACGACGACGGATTCGGGGCGGTACGGGCGTCGGTGTCCGACGGAACCCTCACCGTCCGCACCGAGCACGGGCCGGACATCGTCGTGCGCCCGCTCACCGACCCGGAATCGGCGCACTGGCTGCCGGTTCACCGGCTGAACACCGGCCCGGGGGCGCGCGCCGTCCAGCTCGACGACCTCGATCCCTACCGCGACCTGGACGAGCCGATAGCGCCCGGCCGTCTCGACCCCGAGGAACTGCGGGCCTGGAAGGAGCTGTTCCAGGACGCCGTGGCCATCCTGCGCCGGGGCGGCACCGGCCCCGGCGGACTGCGGCCCGAGGAGATCAGCCGCATCGTTCCCTGGCAGGCCAAGGACGGTGACGCGGGGCTCCCCGTGCCGGCCGAGGGGCTCAGCGCCTCCACCGGTGATGCCTTCGCCTCCATGGTGATCGCCCGGCCGCGGGACGGCCTCGCCCTCGCCGAGACCCTCGTCCACGAGTTCCAGCACAGCAAACTCGGCGCCCTGCTCCACCTCTTCCCGCTCCTCGACGACGACCGGTCCGAGCGCCACTACGCGCCCTGGCGCGCCGACCCCCGTCACCTGCCCGGTCTCCTCCACGGCGCGTACGCCTTCGTCGGCGTCACCGGCTTCTGGCGGGAGCGGATCGGCGACGCCGAAGCGGACCCGGCCGGACGCGCGCCGTTCCTCTTCGCGCTGCGCCGGCTCCAGACCCGCATGGTCCTGCGCACCCTGGCGACACATGCGCGGCTCAGCGAACCCGGCCGACGGCTCGTCGCCCGGTTGTCCGAGACCGTCGACGGCTGGCTGAGGGAGCCGCTGGAACCCGCGACCGTGGCCAGGGCGCGGGCGTCGGCGGTCAGCCACCGGGTGGAGTGGCGGCTGCGCAACCTGCGTTGCGGCGAGGACGACAAGGACAACCTCGTCAAGGCGTTGCGCTCCGGGGCCGCCCCCGTACCGGGTGGTGAACCGCTCGTCGTCCCGGATCCGGGGCGTGGGTACTGGCAGGACGACCGGGCCCGCCTCTACCAGCTGCGGGAGTTCGAGGCCCGCCGGTCGCCGACGGCCGACGAGCTGCTGGTCGCGGGGGACCCGGAGGCGGCGCGTGCGGCGTACGCCGAGCAGCTGCGCGGTCCCGGCCCTGTCGACCCGCACGCGCTGGCCGGCTGGCTGCTTGCGCATACGGCGCTGCACCCGCGTGACCGTCGGCTGCTCGCCCGCCCCGAGCGGTTCGCGGCGCTCCTGGGGGCGTCCTCGCCCGACCGCTGGACGCAGACCGCCCGCTGGCTGGCCGGCGGCAGCCCCGACGCGCGCTGAGCAGCAGCCGGTGCACACCGACGGGCCGGGGGCGTCCCCCGGCCCGTCAGGATCGGCGCCCGTCAGGATCAGGGCCCGTCAGGATCGGCGCCCGTCAGGATCAGGGCCCGTCAGGATCTGTGCCCGCCGGATCAGTTCGACGAGACGTTGAATCCGTTGGTCGTGAAGTTCAGCCCGCCCGACGACGAGGTGATCTCGTAGCCGAACTGGACGTCACCGATGGTCTCGTTGCCCCACCAGCCCTTGGTGTCCTTGATCCACTTCAGAATCGGCAGGATGTCCACGGTGCCGGAGGACGAGTCCGAGGTCCGCAGGAACGAGAAGACCTCGTTGGCGCCGTTGTCGCCCTTGTAGACGGTCCAGGTGTGCCCGCCGAGGGTGACGTTGCCCTGGGAGGTGCCGAGGGGGCCGACGGCACCGTTGTAGTTCACCCAGAGCATGACCTCGTAGTCGTAGTCCGTGTCCCAGATGTCGTACGACGTGTTGTACGCGCCGGACGACGGGACCGTCACGTTGTAGCCGCTGGTCAGCGACGAGAGTGACGTGATCGGCTTGTTGACGATCTTCTTGGCGTTCGGGTACGACTTGATGCCACCGGTGTTCGGGTGGTTCGCCGTCACGCCCCAGTTGCTCGACGAGTTGGCCCAGATGCTCTGGGTGCCCGCGCCGGAGCCCCAGATGTTGTTGTAGAGGATGTAGCCGTCGGACGTGGTGTAGTTGCCCCACTGCTCCGACGAGGTCCAGATCGCGGCATGGGCCGGGGCAGCGGCGAAGCCGATCAGCGCGGCCACGGCTGCCGTCGGGGCCAGGAGCAGCCTGGTCAGGGTGGATCGTGCCATGGGGTGTTCCTTCCATGTGGGGATGGAGGACTGCTACCGCGGCCCCAGGGTGAGGACGCGGTCCACGCCGGCCGTCAGCTCCAGCGGAGCCGGGGGGTTTCCGGCGGAGGTCTCGGTGAGGGCGAGCCCGTCGCCCGTACGCAGATCGACGCGGGCGTCGCGGGTGGGACGCAGCACGGCCGTCGCGCCGTCCTCCGACCACCGCAGGTCCAGGAGAGCGCCGAACCGCGTGCGCACACCCCGGAGTTCACCCGCCGGGTACGCCGCCGGGACGGCGGGCAGCAGCACCAGGCGGCCGGGTGCCGACTGGACGAGCGACTCGATCACTGCGGCGGGCAGGGTGTGGGCCGCGTCCGCGTTGTAGACGTTCCGGGACGGGTAGTGCGCGCTCATCAGCGAGTCGTGGAAGAAGTCGCCGCCCAGCACCGCGCCCAGCGCCGCCGACACCCGGGAGGGGTCCCGCAGCCGGGCGGCGATCAGGGCCTGGTGCAGATGCCCGTGGGCGGAGTCGTTCTCCGAGCCGCGCAGTTCCAGCGCGCGGTGCGCGGCCGTGGCCAGCTCCGGGGTGTCGTACGGATTGATCGCGTCCAGCGGCCACACCGGGTAGAGGTGGCTGAGGTGGCGGTGGTCGTACGTCTCCCGAAGGCCGGGCCACGCCCACTCGGCGAGCGCCCCGTCCTCGTTCACCGGATATGCCGGGAGCCGGGCCGCGAGTGACCGCCAGAGGCCGGCCGACGGGTGTCCGAGGGCGTGCTCGGCGGCCGTCGTCAGGGCGTGGCGTGCCGCCGCGATGTCCATCGTGGCGTTCACCGTGACCCAGCTCGCGTTGGCCGGCCGGTTCTCCGGGGAGTACGAGGGCACGAGCGCCAGGTTTCCGTCCGGGTCCTCGCGGCTGAGGAAGTCCTCGTAGAACAGTGCCACTTGGACGAGGGCTTCGGTCAGAGCGGCGTCCGGAGTCCCCGTCGTGACCTCGGCGTGCTCCAGGAGCGGCTGCAGCAGCCAGTCCGCCCCGGCCGTCCACAGATGCAGCGGATAGGCGCGCTGGAAGTGCCGGGTGTGGCCCGACTCGCCGTCCGTGTGGGACGGGGCGACGACGCCCCGGGCCCCGAAGAGCGCGCGGGCGTTGTCCTTCCAGTCGGCCAACTGCCCGTTGATCAGGGCCGCATGCGCCTCGGTGACCTCAGGGAGCCCGGCCGCGGCGGCGGAGGCGACCTGGAGGTTGAGGTTGGCGTTCGTGGTGAAGGCTCCGGACCAGGCGGTGTCCCAGTCGCCGGTCCAGAGGCCGGTGAGCCTGGGCGGCAGCAGTCCCGAGGCGGAGAGCAGGTGGTAGCGGCCGGCCGCGAAGAGTCTCTCCAGGAGCGCGGGAGACTTCGGGGCACGCAGCAGCTCGCTGCCGGACAGCTCACGCTCCGGCGCGGCGTCCCGCAGCGTGAAGGAGGCGCGCCCGTAGGCGGTCCGGTGCAGCGGCCGGTGCCGGTCCAGCAGTGTGGCGTAGTCCTCGCGCGGCAGAGCGGCCCACAGCTCCCCGAGGTCCGGGCGGCCGGGCCCGCGGACGACCCGGGTCGTCAGGGTGAGGCTCCGCGCCCCCTCGATCCGGATGCCCTCGCCGGCCACGGAGACACTGCCGCCGTCCACCCGCGCCACGGTGACGCCCGTGTACCCGAGTGCGCTGTCCGGATAGCCCACCCGCAGTGCCAGGTGCGCGCCCTCCGGGGTCAGCACGGTGGAGCGTCCGACCGCCAGCTGTGCGGGGGCGCCGGGCAGGAGGTGGTCCAGGACGATCTCGGCGGTCAGCCCGAGGTCGGTGACGTGCTGCACGACCACGTCGTCGGCCCGCGACACGAAGACACCGCTGCGCCACGCCTCGTACGACGCGGTCACCTCACCCGTGGTGAAGTCGACCTCGCGCCTGTATCCGGCGACCGCCTCGTGGAGCCCCCGGGTGCGGCGCACGCGCGACCGGAACGCCGGGTGGAAGGGCTGCACCCACACCAGCGGACGCCCCGCGCCGAAGTCCTCGGCCGCCGTCGTGTCCCCGGACAGGAGCGCGTCCTGAAGGCGGTCGAGCCGGTCGGCGAGCTCCGGCGGCCGGAGGTCCTCGCTCCCGTTGGGCCGCACCAGGGTGTGGTGGTTGACGATCACCCGGTCGTCCGCCGGGTCTCCGTACACCATCGCCCCGTGACGGCCGTTGCCGCTGAGGAAGGCGTCCTCCCAGCGGGTGGCGGGGCAGGGCTCCCACGTGCCGTCGATCATGCGGAGGCTTCTCCGAGCACGGCCACGCCGTAGCGGTCCAGCTCCACAGCGCCGTCGGACTCGGCACCCGTGAGCAGGTCGACGTACCGGCCCGGCAGTTTCACCCCGGCGGGGGACCGGCCGTGGTTCAGCAGGAAGAGAAGCCCGCCGCGCCGCACCGCCTCGACCCCGGCGGGCAGTCCCTCCAGCACGGGGCGCACCCCGGCATCGGCGGCGGCCCGGCCGAGCAGGCCGCGCAGCGCCTCGGGTTCGGGCAGTGTCGAGACGTACCAGGCGGTGCCCTTGCGGAGTACCGCAGGAAGCCCGTCCAGCTCGCCGCCGCGGTACGCGGCCACGGTCTCCGCACTGCCGTCGGGTTCCAGCTCCTCCGACCACAGGGTGCCTCGGAAGCCGTCGCACTCCACGGTCGCGTCCGCGTCCAGGGGCCACCACTCGTGCACGGTGCTGATCCCGAACAGGTCACGCAGCCGGCCGTCCATGCCGCCGGGCCTGATCCGGTCGTCCGTGTCCGCGACGCCGGTGAAGAACCCGCACACGAGCGTGCCGCCGCCCCGCACATACGCGACGAGGTTGTCGACCGCCGCGTCGCCGAGGAGCTGGAGCTGAGGCACGAGCACCATGCGATAGGCGCTCAGGTCGGCTTCGGGGCGGGCGAACTCCGTGCCGATCCCGCTCTCCCACAGACCCCTGTGCCAAGCCCGGACCAGCTCCGTGTACGAGACCAGGGAGGACGGGCGGCCCTCCTGGGTGCTCGACCACCAGGCGTCCCAGTCGTGGAGCACGGCGACCTCGGCGGGCACCTCGGTGCCGCTCAACTCGGAACCGAGCAGGGCGAGTTCGGAGCCGATGCGCTTGACCTCCCGGAACGTACGGCCGTGCTCACCGGCGTGGCTCAGCATCCCGGAGTGGAATTTCTCGGCGCCCTGCCGGGACTGCCGCCACTGGAAGTAGCAGAGGGCGTCCGCGCCTCTGGCCACCGCCTGCAGTGACCAGAGCCGGTTGAGACCGGCCGGCTTGGGGTGGTTGACGCTCCGCCAGTTGACCGGTCCGGCCGCCTGCTCCATCACCATCCACGGCCCGCGGGCCTGCGAGCGGGTCATGTCGGCGAGCATGGCGTTGTACTGGCCGCCCCACGGGTCCGTCGGATCCGGGTAGACATCGACGGAGACGATGTCCTCCTGCTCCGCCCAGGCCCAGGCGTCCTGGCCCGACCACAGCGGCATGAAGTTGGTCGTCACCGGGATGTGCGGGGTGTGCCGGGCGACGATGTCCCGCTCGGCGACGTAGCACTCCATCAGGGCGTCGGAGGTGAACCGCTTGAAGTCCAGCTCCTGGGCGGGATTGCGCATGTACTGCGCCCGGCGCGGCGGCAGGATCTCCGTCCAGGTGTCGTAGCGCTGACTCCAGAACGCCGTGCCCCAGGCGTCGTTGAGCGCGCCCAGGGTGGTGTAGCGGGATGCCAGCCAGCGGCGGAAGTGGGCGGCCGTCTCGTCGCACCAGCAGTGCGTGCAGTATTCGTTGTTGATGTGCCACACGGTGAGCGCCGGATGGTCCGCGTAGCGTGCGGCGAGGTCCTCGGTGAGGGCCGCGGCATAGCGCCGGTAGACCGGTGAGCTCGGGCAGAAGTGCTGCCGGGAACCGTAGTTGACGAGCGTCCCGTCCTCGGCGCGCGGCAGCGTCTCCGGGTGCAGGGCTCCCATCCACGGCGGCGGTGACGACGTCGGCGTGGCGAGGACGACCCCGATCCCGTTGGCGCCCATGAGGTCCATGAGCCGGTCCAGCCAGCCGAACTCCCGTGCTCCCGGACGGGGTTCGATCATCGCCCAGGAGAAGACACCGACGGTGACGGTGTTGACCCCGGCCTCCTTCATCAGCCGGACGTCATCGGCCCACACCTCCTCGGGCCACTGCTCGGGGTTGTAGTCGCCTCCGAAGAGGATGCGGCCACGGGTGGCGTCGTGCAGGGACGGCATGGACGTCTCGTTCCTCTACTGGGGATCTGCGTACTGGATGCCGCGGCCGTTGGTGCCCAGATAGACACGGCCGTGGACTCGTGGGTCACCGGTGATGACCTCTCCGGTCCACCCCCACCGGTGGGCGTCGTCGTTGATACGGACCCAGGTCGCGCCCGCGTCGTCCGAGCGGAGCACGGCCACACCGTCGTACGTCGCGGAGACCCGCCCGGTCTGGAAGACCGCCGGGTAGCCCGCCCCCTTCCTGGACGGGGCGGCCTTGCCGAACCCGAGGGCGTGCGAGGCCTGGCAGCCGGCCACCGGAGTGAACGTCCGACCGCCGTCCGTCGAGCGCAGCAGCCCGTTGTCCTTGGCGGACAGCCACAGGTCGCCGGAGCGTCCCGGCGCCGCGGCGATGCGGAACTGCACATCCCCCGAAGGGAGCCCCTTCGCACCCTCGGTGAAGGTGGCGCCCCTGTCCGCGGAGAGGGAGACCGTGCCCGTGTCCGTGTCGTACACGTAGAAGCGTTTCGGGTCGAGCGGGTCGGCGACCGGAGTGCCGCCCTTGGGGAACGTGGCGACCTCGGCCCATGTGACCCCGCCGTCCGTGGACCGGTGTGCCGCGTACTTCGTGCCGTCCCAGTGGACGAACGACCACAGCAGGGTCGCCCCGTCGGCGGAGACCGCCACCGGACCGGGTGCCGAAGCGGCGATCGCGGGCTGGGAGGCGAAGGGCTGCCAGCTCGCCCCGCCGTCGCGGGAGCAGGCGCCGGCCGAGTCGGAGCCCGACGGCCAGCCCGTCCGTACGACGTACGACGGCTTCAGGGTGGCCAGGGCGAGTCCGGTAGCCGTGCCGAACACGGGGTTCGACGCCATGCCGCGCGACGGGGACGCGGTCAGGGAGTCGTGGTACATGACCCCGATGTCCCCCAGCCCGCTGATCAGCCGGGCGCCCGAGGGCGGCGCGATCAGCTGTCGCACCGCCGACTCCTCCAGACCTCGGATCTCCGGGGCCCAGTGCACCAGGTCGCGGGTTCCGAAGATCGTCGCGCCGGTGCCGTACACGATGTGCCGCGAGTCGTACGGGTCCACGGCGACGGCCTGGATCCACCAGCCGAACTTGGGCTCCCCGCCCCACTTCAGATACGGGGTCTCCGACACGTCCAGCACGGCCGTGTCCTTGAGCGAGGTCCAGCTCGTCCCGCCGTCCGTGGAGCGGAACAGGGTGTCCACCGCTCCCCAGCGATTGTTCGTGGAGACGACGACCGTGCCCGGGCGGGCCGTGTCGACGGCGACCCCGCCGTACCCGAACGCGTCGCCGTCGCCCGGGGCCACGGGGGTCACGTCGGTCCAGGTCCCGGTCACCGTGTCGAGGCGGTGCACCGAACCGTCGGCCTGGTTGTTCGGGCCCGGTCCGTCCGCGTAACTCACGTACAGCGCACGGCTGCCCGCGTCGTACGCGGCACGGACCGGCAGCCTCGTCGCAGCACCGGCGGACGGCTGCCCGGGGACGGCCTCCCAGCCGCCGGAGGCGTCTCCACGGTAGAGGGCCGTGCCGCCGTCCCCCCAGCCCGCGTAAACGGTCCGGCCGGCCGCCACCAGCAGGGTGACGCCCTGGCCGCTCGCCGACGCCGTGGCCGGGAAGGAGGCGTCGACGGTCCAGGTGGCACCGCGGTCCTCCGAGCGCAGCAGCCCGTCGTGGCGCGTACCGAGCCAGAGCGTCTCGCTGTCGCGCGGATCGACCAGGAGCCGCTCGCCGCAGCCCCGGCCGTCCTCGTTGGCCCCGAGACGCACATCGAGATCCGTACGCGCCCAGGTCGCGCCACGGTCATCGGATCTGAGGACCGCCCCCGGGGACGCCCACGCCTGCGCGTACGTCCCGAGTGCCAGGTACAGCCGGTCCGGGTGCGCCGGGTCGACGGCCATCGCCTCGACGCCCAGCAGATTCCAGTCGTCCCAGCCGAGGTGGTCGGTGAGCGCCGTCCACCGGGACCTGCGGTCGTCCCAGCGGTAGGCGCCGCCGATGTCCGTGCGGGCATAGGCGAGACCGCGCACGGCCGGATGGAAGAGGATGCCCGTCACGAAGCCCGTCCCGCCGATGGCGGCGGTGCGCCAGCGGTGCGGCCGGTACTTCGCGGGCCGCCCGGCGGCCGCGGCCGTCGCTGCCGCCGGCAGCACGGACGCCGAGGCCGCGACCACCGCCGCACCGGCCAGGACGGTCCGGCGCCGCGGGTGCGGGACGGGTTCTGGCTGCGGGACCGACGAAGCGCGCATGACGAAGACCCTCCGGAGGGGAGTGACAGGTGAGTGCGGTGCAGGCGGTGCGGATCAGCCCTTGACGGCGCCGGTGAGCATGCCTTCCTTGAAGTGCTTCTGCACGAACGGCGAGAGGAACGCGACCGGGATCAGCGCCAGCACCATGACCGCCATCTGGATGGCGAGCAGGGAGAGGTGGCCCGTGTTGATGACCTGCGTCAGACCGGTGGGCCGTTCCTGCTTGAGGACCAGCTGGTTCATCACGTTCTGCAGCGGCATCATCTCCGGGTCGCTGATGTAGATGGACGCGTTGAACCAGGCGCTCCAGTAACCGACCGCGTAGAAGAGCGTGATCACCGCGATGACCGCGCGGGACAGCGGCATGATGATCTGCCACAGGATGCGGAAGTCACCCGCCCCGTCGATGCGGGCGCTCTCGACGAGCTCCTGCGCCGTGCTCATGAAGAAGGCGCGCAGGACCAGGATGTTGAAGACGTTCAGCGCGCTCGGGAGGATCAGGGCCAGATAGGAATCGGTGAGTCCGAGCCCCTGGACCACCAGGTAGGTGGGGATCAGGCCTGCCCCGAAGAACATCGTGGCGAGCATGAACAGGAGCAGCGGCCGGTGGAGCACGGAACCCGGCCGGGACAGGCCGTAGGCGCACATGATCGACACGGCCATGCTGAAGAGCGTCCCGACCACGGTCACGCAGATGCTGACCACCGCGGCCCGGGTGACCTGGCCGCCGCCGAGGAGCTCCTGGTAGGCGACGAACGTGATGCCGCGCGGGATCACCACCAGCCCACCGGCCTCGGTGATGGTTCTCACCGAGGAGAGGCTGGTGACGATCACGACCCAGAGCGGGAAGAGCACGGCCAGACAGGCCAGGACCAGGACCACGCCCTTGGAGGCGAGGCCCGCCTTCGTGGGCTCCTCCTCCCACACCGGCCGCAGCCGGCCCCGCGTACCGGGCTTGACCCCGGCCACGCCGGTCATTCGGTAGAGCAGGCCGCTCACTTCTTGTACACCCCCTGCTCACCCATGAGATGGGCGACCTTGTTGGCCCCGAGGACCAGCAGCAGACCGAAGATTCCCTTGGCGATCCCGACGGCAGCCGCGTAGCTGAAGCCGCCGTACTGGATGCCCACGTTCCACACGTAGGTATCGAGGACCTCGGAGGCGCCCGGCCCGACGGCCGTGCGCTGGAGCAGGATCTGCTCGAAGCCCACGGTGAGCGCGTTGCCCACCTGGAGGACCAGCAGCAGTGCAACGACCGGGCGCAGGGCGGGCAGCGTGACGTGCCACATCCGGCGCCAGCGGTTCGCGCCGTCCATCGCGCTCGCCTCGTAGAGCTCCGGACTGACCGAGGCCAGGGCGGCGAGGAAGACGATGACACCCCAGCCGGCGTCCTTCCAGATCATCTCGAAGGTGATCAGGAACTTGAACAGACCGGGGTTCGTCATGAGGTCGAAGCCCTCGTAGCCGTTCTCCCGCAGCGTCTGCGCGATGAGCCCCGCGCCGCCGAACATCTGCTGGAAGACCGTGATGACGAGGACCCAGGAGAAGAAGTGCGGCAGGTAGAGGATCGCCTGCGCCACCGCCCGGACCCGGGGTCGCACGAAGCTGTTGATGAACAGCGCGAGCAGGATCGGCACCGGGAAGAAGAGCGTCAGCTGCAACAGGAAGATCGTCAGCGTGTTGCCCAGCGCCGACCAGAACAGCCGGTCGTTCACCATCTGCTGGAACCACTCGAGACCGACCCAGGGGCTCTGCGTGATTGCCTGGAAGGCGTTGTCCGCGACGTACGGGTCGTAGTCCTGGAAGGCGACGACGTTGCCCGCCAGGGGGATGTAGGCGAAGACCAGCAGCAGCAGCATCGCCGGCAGGGTCATCAGAAGCAGCGTCCGGTCACGCCGTAGCCGGTGCCGCAGTGGCATCTTCGCGGCTGCCTGGACCTGCCCGCGGGCAGGTCCATCCTTCTCGACCGACGGCGGCGCAGAGGAGGACCCCTGCGCGCGCCGGTCATCTGTGCTCAGTGACATGTCAGGAGGCCGACTCACCGGTCTCGTCGAGCAGCTTCTTGTACCAGTCGCGCAGCTTGTCGCCGCCCTTGGTCTTCCAGTCCGAGACCTGCTGCTGCATGTCGCTGACCTTCTTGCGGCCGCGCACGATGTCCTTCTCCAGGGCCTCGAACTGTGCGTTGAGCTCGGTGTACCGGGTGGGCTCCTGGATCTGCATGCCGTGGAACAGCGGCTTCCTCAGGTGCGCGCCCTGGCGCTGCTGCCACTCGATGACACCCTTGGCGACGTCCGGGTAGTCCGGGTACGCGCGGTACGGCGCGGAGGTGGCGATGTACTCGTAGGTGGCGAAGACCTCGTTGTTGCCCTTGTCGTTCTTGACGAGCACCCCGTCCTTGAGGGTGTGGTGGGTGCCCTCCACGCCGTACGCCCGCAGACGCTGTTCCTTGGTCCCGTACGGAGCGGCGGTGAAGTTGGCCAGTGCGAGGAGGTCCTCGACGACCTTCTTGTCGGCCTTCTTGCTGACGCAGCACCAGATGTTGGAGGGGGAGGCCGCGTAGAGGACGGGGTCACCGCCGTCGTGGGCGAAGATGTCCATCGCCCCCATCCGGAACTCCGGCTTGTCCAGGCGCTGGACGGCGGTCGCCGCGTACCAGTCGGAGATGTCCGCGTTGTACATGAGGACGTTGCCGGAGGAGAACGTGGTGCGCATGTCGCCGGTCTCCGCCTTGGCGTCCGGGTGCACGAAGCCGGCCGAGTACAGCGAGCGCGACCACTCCAGCGCCTCCAGGTACTCCTGGGTCTCGTAGCGATTCACCAGCTTGCCGTCGACCAGCTGCCAGTAGTAGGGCTTCTCCGGCAGCACCCCGAAGAAGTTGTACGCCGACCAGGTCATGTCGCTGCACGCCCACACCTTGCTCGTGGGCGCGTTGATCTCCTTGCAGAGGTCGTAGAACTCCTTCGTGCTGGTCGGGACCTCGTACCCCTTCTCCTCGAATATGTCGGCGCGGTAGAAGGGGGTGATGTTGGGCGTGGCTTCGGCCGGCATGGGGATCCCGCGCAGCTGGCCGGCGAAGATGCCGCGCTGCCAGGCGCCGGTGGGAATGGCCGCCAGGTTGGGGTAGGCCTTGACCTTGTCGCCCGACAGGTAGGGGCCGAGGTCGGCGAACTTGTTGGCGATGGCGCTCGGGATCTTGCCCCTGAGCTCCCAGCCCGGGACGACGACGGCGTCCGGGATGGAGCTGGACGCGAGCACCGCGCCGAGCTTCTGCCCGTAGACGTTGCCGTCCTGGTTCTGCCACTTGACCTTGACGCCGGCGGCCGTGTCCATCGCCGTCCAGTAGGCGTTGCCCTCACCGGGCGAGGTGCCCCACAGCGGGGCCATGATGCTGATCTCGCTGCCCTTGCCCAGCTTCTTCGGCACGGACACGGCCAGCTTGTCGGCCGGGAGCGCCGTCGTGAATCCGTCGGCGGAGCCGTTCTTGCTGGGGATGTCAGGGGTGACGGCCTTCGAGGGCACGTAGGCGGGAAGGATGTCCTTCAGCTTCTGACCCGTGGTGGTGCCCTCGTTCTTCGAGCCACCGGAACCGCCGCCACAGGCGGCGAGGAGCGGCATCCCGCCGCCCACGGCTGCCGCGACAACCACGGAGGAGGCGAGGAATCGTCTCCGGCTGGGAGCGGAGGGGGAGTTCGGCGTCATTGCGTCAACCCTTCGTGGTGCAACAGGACGGCCCGCGGCGGCGACTGCCGCTCGGCCCTGTGTCTGAGGTAGGGGCGTTACCGGCCGAGCCGGTCGGCACTGCACCGGCTGAGCTGAAGCGGTCAACGGGCTGCCTCGTCGAAGCGCTTCGATGTTGCAGCGAGGTTAAGTGAAGGGTCCCGGCCACACAAGAGTTCGTTTCGATATTCCTCCGACCTGTTTCCGAACCGTTTCCCGGTGCGATGTGGCTCCGATGCGTCCGGAAGAGCCTCTTTGGGGCGGTAGCGCCCTTGACACCTGCGGGGTTGGCCGCAGAGCATCGAAGCGCTTCGAAAGATCTTCTCCTCGCGCCGAGGGACCACTCGGCACCCGCAGACCGGAAAACCTCCCACCTCTCCAAGGGGACCCGCACGTGACGGACCATCCGCTTCCCTTCCGCGACCCGCAGCTGTCCTTCTCCCGGCGCACCGACGATCTGCTCGGACGGCTCACGCTCGACGAGCGGATCGCGATGCTGCATCAGTTCGCCCCGGCGGTGGAGCGGCTGGGGCTCGGCCCGTTCCGCACCGGACAGGAGGCCCTGCACGGGGTCGCCTGGATGGGGCCCGCCACCGTCTTCCCGCAGGCCGTCGGCCTCGGCGCCACCTGGAACGACGACCTGGTCCGCCGGATCGGCGAGGCCGTCGGCAACGAGGTGCGGGCCAAGCGCGCCCAGGACGACCGCGTCGGGCTCAACGTCTGGGCGCCGACGGTGAATCTGCTGCGCCACCCGCTGTGGGGCCGCGGCGAGGAGGGGTACTCCGAGGACCCGGCCCTCACCTCCGCCATCGCGGTCGCCTACACCCGGGGGCTGCGCGGGGACGACCCCCGCTACTGGCGCACCGCCCCCGTTCTCAAGCACTGGCTCGCGCACAACAACGAGACCGACCGTGACACCGCCTCCTCGTCGGTCCGCCCGCGCGTCCTGCACGAGTACGACCTGCGGGCCTTCCGCGACGCCGTGCGGGCCGGGGCCGTGGCCGGAGTCATGCCCGCCTACAACCTGGTCAACGGCCGCCCGAACCACGTCTCGCCGCTCCTTGAGCAGCACCTGAGGCGCTGGACCGACCAGCCCCTCGTCGTCTGCTCGGACGCGGGCGCGCCTTCCAACCTGGTCGATTCCGAGCACTACTTCGACACCCACGAGGAGGCCACCGCGGCCGCCCTGAAGGCGGGTGTCGACAGCTTCACCGACCACGGCACGGACTCCACGGTCATGACCGGCCGCATCCGCGACGCGCTCGCCAAGGGGCTCATCGACGAGAGCGACATCGACACGGCGGTCCGCCGGCTGCTCGCCATGCGCTTCGCGCTCGGAGAGTTCGACCCGGAGCTCGATCCGTACGCACGGGTGGACGACCTGGACACCGAGGAGCACCGCGCGCTCGCCCTCGAGGCAGCCGAACAGGCCGTCGTGCTGCTCAAGAACGACGGCCTGCTGCCCCTGGAGCCCGAGCAGGGTCGGACCGTCGCAGTGGTCGGACTTCTCGCCGACGCCTGCAAGCTCGACTGGTACAGCGGCACGCTCATGCACCGCTCGACGACGCTCGACGGAATCCGCGAACGGTACGGCGCCGAGAACGTCCTCTTCACGGAGGGCGTCGACCGCGTCCGGCTGAAGAGCTCCGACGGCTGGCTCCGCGTGCCCGTGGCCGACGGGGCGAAGGACGCAGAGGCGCGGGGCGCGGAAGGCGCCCTCGACCCGGCCCTCCTCGCCGGCCGCACCGACCTGCCCCCGCTGACCTGCGGCGAGGAGGCCACCGAACTGGCCCTCGTCGACTGGGGCGACGGCGTTCTCACCCTGCGTACCGACGAGGGGTTGTACCTCTCCGTCGCCGACGACGGATACGTCAGGGCGTCCGCGGACGAGCCGGGCGGCTGGGTCGTCCAGGAGACGTTCCGCCTGGAAGCGGTGGAGGGGCACGACGGCGGGCACCGCCTTCTGCACATCGGGACCGGTGGGTACGTGTCTGTCGCCGCCGACGGCGCGAAGGTTGCCGAATCCGGCGAGAAGATTTCCCGGGACGACGCCACGGTCTTCGAGCCGGAGACCGTCGAGTACGGCGCCGACGCCGTGGCCCGGGTCGCCGCGGCCGCCGACACCGTGATCGTCGTCGCGGGCAACGACCCCCACATCAACGGCCGTGAGACCGAGGACCGCACCACCCTGGCCCTCCCCGCCCAGCAGGACCGTCTGTGGCGCGCCGCGCACGCCGCCAACCCGCGTACGGTCCTCGTCCTCGCCTCCGCCTACCCGTACGCCGTCGTCGACGCGGCGGAAGGACTGCCGGCCCTGCTCTGGACGGCGCACGGAGGCCAGGCCGCCGGTACCGCGCTCGCGCGCGTACTCGCCGGTGACGTCTCCCCGGCCGGACGGCTCCCGCAGACCTGGTACGCGAGCGACGACGATCTGCCGGGCCTGTTCGACTACGACATCATCGGTTCCCGGCAGACGTACCTCTACTTCAGCGGCACCCCGCTCTTCCCCTTCGGACACGGCCTCGGCTACGCCGGCTTCAGCTACTCCGCACTGCGGACGGAGGTGGACGGTGAGCAGCTGCGGGTATCACTGACCGTCACCAACGACGGGGCGACCGCCGCCGACGAGGTGGCCCAGGTGTACGTCCGCGCGGCCGGGCCCGCGGAGAAGGATGAGCCGGCCCCCAAGGGCCTGGGACGCCGGCTCCCGGGCCTGGGCGATCACGTGGACCTGCCGCTGCGCAAGCTGGTCGGCCACCGCCGGGTGCACCTCGCACCCGGCGCCGCGGAGCGCGTCGAATTCGTCGTGCCCGTAGAGGAGTTGGGTCACTGGAGTGTGGCGCACGGCCGATGGGCCGTCGAGCCGGGCGCGTACGAGATCCTCGCGGGCGCGTCGAGCGCCGACATCCGGCTGACCGCCACAGAGGTCGTCGACGGGGAAGCGCGGGGCCCGCGGCCTGTGGTGGCGCGAGGACTGGAGGCCGCCGACTACGACAGGCAGAAGGACACGGTGATCCTCGACCGCAGGAAGACGGAGGGTGACGTCGTCGCCCCCGCCTCCGCGGGCGGAGAGGGGCATCTCGTCTACCGGGCGTGCGACTTCGGCGAGGGCGTGGCCGGACTGGCCTTCCTCGTCTCGGGAGAGGGAGCCATCGCCGTGAGTGTGGGCGGACACAGCCTGAGCACCCTCTTCTCCGGCGACCAGGGCCCGTACGAGTACCGCACCGTCGAGACCGCGCTCGACCTCCGTGGGGTGCACGAGCTGAGTATCGGCCTCTCCGGGTCCCTGCGTCTCGCCCGCATCGACGTCATCCCCGGCAAGGAGTCCGCATGAGGTTCACCGACGGCTTCTGGCTGATGCGTGAGGGTGTCCGCGCGTCCTACGCAACGGAGATCCGCGATCTGCGTGTCGATGACGACCGGTTCACGGCGTACGCGGCGGTCAAGCCTGTCGCGGCGCGCGGAGACACGCTCAACACACCGCTGATCACGGTCGAATGCTTCTCCCCGGCCGAGGGCGTCATCGGCGTACGCACCACCCATCACGCGGGAAAGGCCCGGCGCGGGCCGGACTTCACGCTGCTCGCGGACGACACGGCGACCCCCGTCGCCCGCACCCGCCGGGACGGTGCGGTCACGGAGCTCACCAGCGGGCCGCTGACGCTACGCATGGACGGCGACGGACCCTGGGGAATCACCTTCCTCGACGGCGACGGCCGACGGCTCACCCAGGTGGACGCGAAGGGGACGGCGTTCGCGACCACGCCCGACGGTGTCCATCACATGATCGCCCAACTCGCCCTGGACGTGGGCGAGAACGTCTACGGTCTCGGCGAGCGCTTCACCCCGTACGTCAAGAACGGCCAGAGTGTCGACATCTGGCAGGCCGACGGCGGTACCAGCAGTGAACTCGCCTACAAGAACATCCCGTTCTACCTGTCATCGCGCGGCTACGGCGTCTTCGTCAACCACCCCGGCAAGGTCTCCTTCGAAATCGGCTCCGAGTCCGTCGGGCAGGTGCAGTTCAGCGTCGAGGACCAGTCGATCGAGTACTACATCGTCGCCGGCCCGACCCCGAAGGACGTCCTGTCCCGCTACACGGCCCTGACCGGCAGGCCCGCGCTGCCCCCGGCCTGGTCGTTCGGTCTCTGGCTGACCACGTCCTTCTGCACGTCCTACGACGAGGAGACCGTCACCTCCTTCGTCGACGGCATGGCGGAGCGCGGAATCCCGCTGAGCGTCTTCCACTTCGACTGCTTCTGGATGCGCGAGTACCAGTGGTCGGACTTCCTCTGGGACCCCGAGGTCTTCCCCGACCCGGAGGGGATGCTGGCCCGCCTCAAGGAGCGCGGGCTGCGCATCAGCATGTGGATCAACCCCTACATCGCCCAGAAGTCGGCCCTGTTCGCGGAGGGAGCCGAACACGGCTATCTGGTGCGGCGGGCCAACGGTGACATCTGGCAGTGGGACCTGTGGCAGCCGGGTATGGCACTGGTCGACTTCACCAACCCGGCCGCCCGCGCCTGGTACAACGACAAGCTGCGGGTCCTGCTCGACCAGGGTGTCGACTGCTTCAAGACGGACTTCGGCGAGCGCATCCCCACGGACGTCGTCTGGCACGACGGTTCCGACCCGGAGCGGATGCACAACTACTACGCGCAGATCTACAACCGCACCGTCTTCGAGCTCCTGGAGAAGGAGCGAGGTGTGGGTGAGGCGGTGCTGTTCGCCCGGTCGGCGACGGCGGGCGGCCAGCAGTTCCCGGTGCACTGGGGCGGCGACTGCTTCGCCTCGTTCACCGCGATGGCGGAGTCGCTGCGCGGCGGGCTGTCGCTGAGCCTGTCCGGGTTCGGCTTCTGGAGCCACGACATCGGCGGCTTCGAGGGCACTCCCGACCCGGCGGTCTTCAAGCGCTGGCTGGCCTTCGGCCTGCTCTCCTCGCACAGCCGGCTCCACGGCAACGTCTCCTACCGCGTGCCGTGGGAGTTCGGCGAGGAAGCCGTCGACGTGGCACGGCAGTTCACCCTGCTCAAGCACCGGCTCATGCCCTACCTCTACGGAGTGGCCGCCGAGGCGCACCGTACGGGTGTCCCGATGATGCGGCCGATGCTGGCGGAGTTCCCCGGCGACCCCGCCTCCCGCACGCTGGACCGGCAGTACATGCTCGGCCCGGACCTGCTGGTCGCCCCGGTCTTCACGGAGGACGGCGAGGTCGAGTACTACGTCCCCGAGGGCACCTGGACCTCGCTGCTCACCGGCGAGCGCATCACCGGGCCCGTCTGGCGGCACGAGACCCATGGCTTCGACAGCGTGCCCCTGCTGGTCAGGGACGGCGCCGTACTTCCCTGGGGCGCCGACGACCAGCGCCCGGACGGCGACTGGCTGGACGGCCTCACCCTGCGGGTCTTCGGCTCCGGTACGGACGAGCGCACGGTGACCGTGCCGGACCTGACCGGCGCCCCGGCCGCGGTGTTCCGTGTCGTACGGGACGGGGCCGGTGTGCACGTCACCGCGGAGGGGACCGACCGGGTGTTCCGGGTGAGTGTGGAGGGATCCGAATCGGTGGGGGAGGGGGCCGGCACGGTGACCGTCGCCTGATCCGTGAAAGCGCCCGGAGGTAACCGGCGGCCCGGTGCGTTCGTACGCAC
>NZ_JBHWZS010000020.1:0-58805 GCF_042728155.1 Streptomyces sp. NPDC060209 | reverse complement strand
GCCGGTGCCCTGCTCGATGTGGATGCCTCTGATCAAGCCGTTCCGGCCGCGCGGCCCGTCCCACCGGTCACCGGGATCACACCTGTTCTGCCAGGTCCCTCTCCAGCGCGTGCGCCGCGGTGTCCAGAGCGGCGACCAGGGACTGCAGGCGGTGCGGGTCGTAGCGCACGCTGGGCATGGACACCGACAGACCGGCCACCGCCGTGCCGTCCTGGTCCCGTACCGGCACACCTACGGCGACGAGCCCGCGCTCGGACCGCCCCTGGTTGACGGCGAATCCGTTGCGGCGCAGGCGCCTCAACTCGGTCCGCAGCCGGGAGAGGTCGGGGAGGTCCTCGGGGCGGTCCTGGTAGCGCTTGGCGCCGTAGAGATCGTCCAGCTCGTCGTCGGACAGGCCGGCGAGCAGCAGCAGTCCCGCCGTCGTGCGGTGGGCCGGGAACACCATGCCCTCCCGTGAACCGACCCGCAGTGCCTGCAGGCACTCGACACTGGCGATGAACCGGGCCGTGTCCCCGGTGCGCACGGTCAGGTTCGCGGTCTCGTCGAGGAGATCGACGACCCGGTGCAGATGGGGCAGGGCGACCGCACGGAGCCGCGACACCAGGGACTGGGAGTGTGCGGCGAGCTCCAGCACCGGCCCCGCGCGGTAGGCGCGGCTCTCGTCCTGTACGGCGAAGTCCCGGTAGACCAGCATGGCCAGGACCCGGTGGGCGGTCGACCTGGCGACGCCCAGCCGCTCGGCGATCCGGGCCACGGTCGCGCCCCCCTCCATCTGAAGGATGATCGCCGCCCGCAGCGCGTGGTCCACGCTGGCGATGGGATAGGGCGGGGGCGTCTTGAGCTGTTTGTCCATGACCTTCCTTCGAATTCTGCTCTCCAGAATCCACATGTTCCCATGAGCGACACGATGCACGCTGTGACCCGTGACTACTTCACCCGTCTCCCAGAACTCCGCTGCGGATTCCCCGGTCCGGCTCCAGGCCGTTTCCGGCGAGGGGCAGCCCCAGGTCACCCCCGCTCTCGAAGAGCTCTACCGGGGCTTCGAACAGGAGCTGCTCGTCCCGCTGTGGACCGAGATCGGCGACCTGATGCCGGCCCACCCGCGCTCACGCGCCGTACCCCACGTGTGGCGCTGGGAGCGGCTGCGGGAGCTGGCCGCCCAGGCCGGCGACCTGGTCCCGGTCGGCCGCGGCGGCGAGCGACGCGCGATCGCGCTGGCCAACCCCTCACTCGGCGGCCGGCCGTTCGCCACCCCGACCCTGTGGGCGGCCATCCAGTACCTGATGCCGGGCGAGGACGCCCCCGAGCACCGTCACACCCAGCACGCCTTCCGCTTCGTCGTCGAGGGCTCGGGTGTGTGGACGGTCGTCGGCGGTGACCCGGTGCCGATGAACCGCGGTGACTTCCTCCCGCAGGCCGGCTGGAACTGGCACGCCCACCACAACGCGACCTCCGAGCCGATGGCCTGGATCGACGGCCTGGACATCCCCTTCCAGTACGTCACGGAGGCGCAGTTCTTCGAGTTCGGCCGCGACGAGATCAGCGACGCCGAGCGGACGACGCCCGAGCGGTCGCGCGCCGAGCGCCTGTGGGGCCACCCCGGTCTGCGCCCGCTGTCGGCCGCCCCCGTGACGCCGGGCAGCCCGCTGCTGTCCTACAAGTGGGAGTACACCGCCGCCGCCCTGGCCGACCAGCTCCTGCTGGAGAAGGAGGGCTTCGGCGGCACGGTCGAGCCCGGCCACGCCGCGGTGCGCTACTCCAACCCGCACGACGGATCCGACGTCCTGCCGACCCTCCGGGCCGAGTTCCATCGCGTCGTCCGTGGCGCCGAGACCGCTCCGGTGCGCGAGACCGGCTCGTCGGTCTACCAGGTCTTCGACGGATCCGGCGTGGTGACCGTCGGCGACAGGTCCTGGACGGTCACCCGCGGCGACCTGTTCGTCGTCCCGTCCTGGGAGCCGTTCTCCGCACGGTCCGAGGCCGGTACGACCGACTCCGACGAAGGCGGCCTCGATCTCTTCCGCTTCTCCGACGCGCCCGTCTTCGAGGCGCTCAAGCTCAACCGCACCCAGAAGGACGCCTGACATGAAGCTCGCCACCATCCGCACAGCCGACGGGACCCGGGCGGTCCGCCTCGACGGCGAGGTCCTCGTCGATCTCGGGTACGCCGACCTCGGGGAGCTGTTCGCCGAAGCCGACTGGCAGGACAAGGCCGCCGCGGTCTCCGACACCACGTACCCGGTCGAGGGAGCGGACTTCGCGCCGGTCGTCCCCAGCCCCTCCAAGGTCGTCTGCGTCGGCCACAACTACACGAACCACATCAAGGAGATGGGCCGGGACCTGCCGAACCACCCGACCCTCTTCCCGAAGTTCGCGGAGACCCTGCTGGGTGCCAACGACGACATCGTCAAGCCGGCCGAGACGGAGGCGTTCGACTGGGAGGTCGAGCTGGCCGTCGTGATCGGCCGGAAGGTGCGCCGTGCCGACGAGCAGCAGGCCGCCGACGCCATCGCCGGCTTCACCGTCATGAACGACATCTCGTTGCGCGACTGGCAGTTCCGCACCATCGAGTGGACCCAGGGCAAGATCTGGGAGGCCACCACACCGGTCGGCCCGTACGTCGTCACCCCCGACGAGGTCGGCGGCGTCCGCCCCGCGCTCGAGGTCAGAACGGTCGTCGACGGCCAGGTCATGCAGCAGGACGACACCGGCACGCTGCTGTTCGACCCGGTCTTCCTGGTGCAGTACATCTCCACCGCCATCACCCTGAACCCGGGCGACATCATCGCCACCGGCACCCCGGCCGGCGTGGGCAACGCCCGCGACCCCAAGGTCTTCCTCCTCCCCGGCCAGAGCGTGACCACCGAGATCTCCGGCCTCGGCGCCTGCAGCAACAAGGTGGTCGAGGCATGACGGACGGCACGCGGACCTTCGCCGACGCGCGCGAGTGGGCCCGCTCGGGCACCGAACTGGTGCTGGGCGCCGTCGCCGGACTCGACGAGGCAGGCTTCTCGGCCGACAGCGTGCTGCCGGGCTGGACCCGCAAGCACCTCGCCGCACACGTCGCCGCCAACGCCGACGCCCTGTGCAACCTGGTGCACTGGGCGGCCACCGGTGAACAGACCCCGATGTACGCCTCGGCGGACGAGCGCGCCGCCGGTATCGCCAAGGGCCCGGCCCTCTCCGCCGACGAGCTCCGCTCCTGGCTGACCGCCTCCGCGCGGAAACTCGCCGAGGGGCTGGACGGGCTCACCGACGAGCAGTGGCAGAACAAGGTCGTCACCGCTCAGGGCCGTACCGTACCCGCCACCGAACTGCCCTGGATGCGGTCCCGCGAGGCCTGCGTCCACGCGGTCGACCTCGGCACGGGCGTCTCCTTCGCCGACCTCCCGACAGGCTTCCTGACCGCCCTGGCCGACGAGATCAGCACCAAGCGCGGTCTGACCGAGCTGCCCGACGGCCCTCTCCCCGAGGTCGCCGCCTGGCTGGCCGGCCGGCCCCACACCCTTGCCGACGCTCCTGAGCTCGGCCCGTGGCTCTGAGGAGTGAGAAGTCATGTCCAACCCTGATGTGATCATCGTCGGCGGCGGCATCGGCGGCCTCGGTGCGGCGTTCTCGCTGACCCGCCAGGGCCTGAACGTCCGCCTGCTGGAGAGTGCCCCCGCCTTCGGCGAGGTGGGCGCCGGCATCCAGCTCGCCCCCAACTGCACCCGGATCCTCGACGACTACGGCCTCCTGGACGAGGCCAAGAGCCTCGGCGTCGTGCCGGACGCGATGGTGATGCGTGACGCGGTCGACGGCGGCGAGCTGACCCGGCTCGACCTGCGCGACCTGGAGAAGCGCTACGGCTACCCCTACATGGTGATCCACCGCAGCGATCTGCACGGGCTGCTGCTGCGCGCCTGCGAACGCGCGGGCGTCGAGCTGGTCACCGACGCACGGGTGGTGTCGTACGAGAACACCGAGGGCGGGGCCCGCGTCGCACTCGCCTCCGGTGAGGTGCACGAGGCCGGCATGGTCATCGCGGCCGACGGCCTGCACTCCGCCGCGCGCAAGCTGCTCGTCGACGACGAGCCCGTCTCCTCGGCGTACGTCGCCTACCGCGGGACGGTGCCCGCCGAGCTGCCGCGTGTCCAGGGCGTCGACCTCAGCGAGGTCGTGGTGTACGTCGGCCCCGCCTGCCACTTCGTCCACTACGGCCTGCGCGGCGGCGAACTCCTCAACCAGGTCGCCGTCTTCGAGTCCCCCAAGGCCGTCGCCGGCCAGGAGGACTGGGGCACCCCGGACGAGCTCGACCACGCCTTCGCCAAGACCTGCGACTTCGTCCAGGAGGGCCTGCCCTTCATGTGGCGGGACAAGTGGTGGCGGATGTTCGACCGCGACCCGGTCATGAACTGGGTCCACGGCCGCATCGCGCTGCTCGGCGACTCCGCGCACCCCCCGCTGCAGTACATCGCGCAGGGCGCGATCATGGCGATCGAGGACGGCTGGGTGCTGGGCGAACACGTCGGCCGCAACCGCGCCGCCGACGGCACGGTCGACTGGGACGCCGCGCTCTTCGCCTACGAAGCGGTCCGCCCCGAGCACTGCCGCCGGGTTCTCACCACGTCCCGCTCGTGGGGCGAACTGTGGCACCTCGACGGTGTCGCCCGCGAGCAGCGCAATGTGCTGCTGCGCGCCCGCGACACCTACGACTACTCGTTCGTGGACTGGCTGTACGGCCCGACCGCCCTGACGGTGGACGAGGAGCCCCCGATGTTCACGCCGGTCCCGCTGTCCTCGGCGGGCGCCGGGACCCCGGCGGACGCCCTCGCGGCGACGGGCGGCGGAGGCGGCACGGTATGAGCGGCACGGCGTAAGCGCATCTGCCCCTGCGCGGCGGCCCGCAACCGGTCGGACGGTTCGACGAACCCCCGGCCGGGAGCGGGCCGTTGTTCTTGCCACCACCGGGAGCGGGACCGGCACCCGGACGGCTGCCGCCTCTACGCCGGCTCGTGCAGCGCCTCCGCGAGACCGTCCGTGGCCAGCACCATGCTGACCGGGGCCGAACTGTTGAGGCACAGGCTGTGGCCCGGAGGGATCCGGGCGAGCAGATCCGTGACCCGCAGCCTTTCGAACCCCAGCCGCCCGGCGGCCTGGAGGTAGTGGGGGGAAGTGAAGACCGGGACCACCGCCGTACCGTCGGGCGCGGACGCGCTCACGGGCTCGCCGCCCGCCGTGACCAGCACCGCGACCTCGGCTCCGGCCAGGGCGGCGGTGACGTCCTCCGCCGGGCCGTACCCGGTGGTGGCGAGCTGGATGGCGCGGTCCACGTCATCGCGGGGCTCGGGCCACCCCATCGCCTCGGGTGACGGCCTGTAGTCCTCGTTGTCCTCCCACTCGACGATCTCGCCCCGGGAGTCGGAGCGCCATTGACCGGCCACGGCCCACGACGGCGGCGGGCCCTCCCCCTGCCACGCGGGATCGGTCAGGTAGAGCCAGTGGTCGGGTGCCAGCCTGGCGGCCTCGACGAACTCCTCGGGAGGCGCGGGGTCCATGGGGGCGACGGGGGCCTCGGCGCCGGGCTCACTCATCTTTTCCTCGTTCGCTGGGGGTACCTGGGTCGGCCGTGTGGGACGCCTCGCCGCCTCCGCCGGGCGGCGGGGCCGGTGCGAAGTGCGGGTTCGCCACGGCGTCGTCCGGGTCGGCGCTCGTGTTCCGCTCGTCGTTCACCGCGTCCGCCGTTCCGGGCCGCGGCGCGGCGGAGAACGGCGGTTCCACCTGGCGCGGGCCCTCCGGGGCCCCGGCCCTGTCGACAGGCCGTGCTTCGTGCCAGTCGGCGGCCGTCGGACTGGTCATGGTGGCCAGGGAGTCGGTCAGCGTGGGCATCGTTGTGCCCGCGCCGTCCGGCGCGGAGAGCTCCACCGGGAACGGGCTCCACCACACACTCCGGCCCAGCCGCTGGGCGATCACGTCCGCCACCCCGGGCACGTGCCCGCCGAGCCCGTCGAGCACCAGCAGGACGGGGGTCGTCAGGGCCAGCTCCCGCAACTTGGCGTCGGAGGCCAGCAGTTCGGCGAGCTCCGCGGCGGGAACCCGGTACGACGCGCCGTCGAAGCCCACGTCGAGGTAGTCGCTGTCCTCGAAGTTCACGGACGCCCGCACCGGGTAGGGGACGGGCTTGTCCCTGCCGGACGCGTCCTTCCCGGCCCACGGCGCGTCGAAGGTCCCGTCCGGTGCCCGGAACCGCCCCAGGTCCGGCAGGAGGACGGTCTCGTCCTTCCAGTCGCGGCCGCCGCTCCTGGCGAACCCCTTGTCCGGCGGCAGCATCGGCTCGTCGAAGGCACCGCGCTCCTCCAGGTCGTACGCCCCCGCCACGTCGGGGTCGGCCATGTCCCGGCCCACCGCGAACCCTCGGGTGAGCAGGGTCAGCGCGTCACCGCGCAGCGCGTCGTTCACCTCGACGGCGGGGTCGAGGTGCAGCGCCCTCGTGGTGAGCGTGTCCGCGTCGGGGCCGGCCGCGCCCAGCGTCTCCTCGGCCTTGACCCGCGCCCAGAACATCCGCGCCCGCTCGGCCGCGCCCACCTCGCCGGGGTCGGAGAGCTGCAGCGCGGCGACGGCCGCCTCGTCCACCGCCGTCGTGTCCTGGAGCCACCGGGCGGCCGTGTGAAGCTCCGGCAGGTGCACGAACCGGCTCACGGGCAGGGAGGATCCCGACTGCCATGCCTGCGCCGCGGCGGCCAGCACATCCCGGGTGACCTGAGGGTTCACCCCGGACGCGGCCTCCGGGTGCGCGGCGACGACCCGGCGCAGCAGTTCCGTCGAGAACGGGCCGGTCGGGCCGAGGTCCGGATCGACGTGCCACATGTTGTCGAGCGCACCGGCCCCGCGGATCAGGGTCGCGAAGTCGTCGGCGTCCTCCACGTCGTGCCCGAAGACCATCCGCAGGGCGCGCACCAGGCGCAGCGTCTCTGCCCGGCTCCCCGGTGACGGCTCGCCCTCGAACCCGGCCGACCGGGCCAGCCGGTCCAGCTCTGCCTCACCGGGCTCGGGGCGGCTGGTGTCCCACCACGTCCGGTGTCCGCGCGCGTCGTTGAACAGCACGCGCACATAACCGTCATCGAGCCGGGTCGTCCCCTGCAGGGAGTAGGACAGTCGCACCGTTCGCCCCGTCACGTTCGCCAGGTGCTGCCCCAGGGAGATCGCGTCGTCCGCGAGCGGATCGGCGGCGAACGGTACGGCGAAGGAGGCACCGAGCTGCGCGAGGTCCTGTGTGGCCCTGTCCCGAAGGGTCGAGGCGCTGCAGACCACCAGGTCGATCCAGTGGTCCTGGGGCAGGCTCGACAGGCTCTTGCGCCGCCGCAGCCACTCCCCCGCCTCGCGACGGCCGGCAGTCCTCGACGTCCCGTCGGCCATCGGCAGCGTCAGGCGGCCCGGCATTCCGTGACCCGCCAGGTGGTACGCCTTGTCCTTCGGGCCCGGGTCCTCCAGCGGGAGCTTGGTGGAGTACGTGTCCGTGGCCGAGTTGTAGTGGACGAACAGCGTCATCCGGTCGAGGTGGTTGAAGTTGTCCTCGCGCGATGTGGCGAGATCGCCGGGCTCGTGCAGACTGCGGCCGATCTGCTGCCCGGTCAGTGTGCTGACGATGGCCTGGGTCAGCACGTCGCGGTGCCAGTCCGGGGCGCCGTCGTCGGCGTCGGGGGCCAGGCCGGGCCGGACCGGGACCCAGGAGCCGTGCGGCAGTCCGTCCCTCCGGACCACGGCTATGGTGCTCTGTCCGGCCGGATCGGGGTGGCGCCGCGCCAGGCCGCTGTGCACCCACACGGTGTGGCCGGTGCGCTCCGCGAGCTTCCTCGGCAGTTCCAGGTACCGGTCGCCGGCGAACGGGACCGCCAGCACGATCGGGGTCGTGACCGGCAGTCCCTGCCGTGCCAGGTCGGCCGCGACCAGCTCGGCGAAGTCGTCGGCGTCGAGATCCCGTGTCGTCCCGTCGGGCAGCCGTGCCGTCACCATGTCGTGGCGTCCATCGGCCAGGACGGGGTACGGGGTCACGTCCCACGGCCAGGGGGAGAGGTCCAGATTCCCCGTGGGGAGGAAGCCGCCGGCCTGATCGGGCACGAGGTCCTCGACGAAGATGCCGTTCAGTTCGACGTCGTCCGGGCCGGTCCAGTTCAGGCCCGGCACCCGGACTCCGCCCAGGGAGACGTGCCGGGCACGGTCGGCCGCGAGGACGCCCTGCTCCTCCAGGTGGAACGCCGTGAGCGTGGCCGCGCCGGACGCCCGCCCGGCCGCGATCGCCCGCTCGACCATCCTGTACAGGTCCCTGCGCATTTCCGGGTCGACGAGCACGAACGGTTCCAGGCCGAGGATCCGCCGGGCGACCGCGTCCACGTCGAACGCTCCGGCGCGCAGCGCCCGGTCCTTCCTCCGCAGCGCGTCGAGGGCTTCCACCGCGGCCGCGTGCCCCGGCGACGTGACGGCGATCGTGGCCTGCCGGCCCAGGTCCGCGCGGCTCACCGGCCCGGACGCGTCCACAGTGACGCCTTGGCCCGGCACCCGCGTACGGCCGCGCGAGGTGATCGTGAAGTCCCGCGCGGTCAGCCGCGCGCGTCCAGCCGGCAGGTTCTCCTGGAGGGTGCGCAGCGCGCGGTCCAATTCCTGGACGAACAGCTCGTGCGCGGCCCTCGCCCGCCGGTCGCCCACCTCCCGGACGGCCTGGTCCCTCGCCTGTGCGGTGCCTCCCCGGCGTGCGTCGGTGCCGTACCCGGCGATATCGGTCTTCGGCAGCGGCACCCGCGTGCGCCGGTTTCGGAGACCGGCCTTCGCCACGCGGAACGCCAGCCGTTCGACGCTCTCTCGCGCGCCGGCCGAGGGGCTCGTCCGCTCCCGGTCGAACGCCACCAGGCTCAGCCGGGGCAGCACGGCGAGCGGCCCGGCCGACGAGGCGGCCGCCGGCGCGACGAACACCGGCTGCCCGCTGCCCGTGGTCAGAGTGGTCATGTCCGGGACGGTCGGGGCAGGATCGGTCGCGTCCAGGTCGGTCATGTCCAGGTCGGGAAAGTCCGGCCCCGGCAGGTACGGGTCGGGGAAGCCCAGTCCCGACATGTCGAAGTCGAAGGTCCCGAGGTCCATGTTGTCCAGGACCGACGGGTCGAAATCGTCCAGGATCGACAGGTCGACGTCGTCCAGGGCCGGCAGGTCGAAGCCGGGCATGTCCGCACCGGTCCCCGACTGCGCCACGGGCAGCGTCCTCGCGGCGGCCCCAGCGGCTTCCGTGGTGTCCGGGGCCGTGGGTTCCGTGACGGGTGCGGTCCAGCGCTGCCGCAGGCCCAGGCCGGAGCGGAGGGTGTCGGCCAGTTCCGCGGCGGACGCCGGTGCGGCGCCGGTCCCCCCGCCCAGCAGGTGGCCGGCGACCCGGCGCACCGCGTCGCGGAAGTCGTCACCGGTGTACCGGGAGTCGGCGAGCACCGCGTGCGGCTCCGCCGGCAGCACCAGGGCGACGGCGGCGGCCCAGGCACGGGTGACGTCGGCCTCCCCCGTGCCCTCGGGTGCCGTGCCCGCGAAGTCGGCGTACGCGTGCGCCCACAGCCGCCGTGACGCGTTCGCGGCGGCTGTGTCCATCGTGTCCGTCCATGCGTCGGGCCGCGCCATCCGCACGCGGACCAGGTCCAGCGGCGACAACGCGCCTGCGGGCAGTCGGTCGTCGCCGCGCAGCACCATCTCGGTCCGCTGCCCCTGGGACGGCGTGATGCCCACGGCGCCCAGCTCCTCCAGGCCGACGGTCTCGCTCGCGGCGGGCCCCGGCAGGGCGGGCGGCAGGTCGCCGTCGGTCAACTGCCCCGCGATCCACCGGTGTCGGGCGGCGTCCCTCGGCAGGACCGGGGCCATGTCACCCGTGTCGGAGCCGTCGCCCCTGGCCTCGCCCAGCGCGTCCGGGGTGACACCGAGGGCCCACAGCCGCACCTCGGCGTCCTCCAGCCGCCGGCGTGCCTCGTCGGCCCCGGCCCAGGCTTCTGCCACCTTCGTCCCGTCGCCGCCGACCCGCTCCACCGTCGCGCCTTCGGCGGCGGCCTCGCCCAGCGCGGCCAGCTCCCGTGCGTGCGCGTCCCAGGCGGCGGCGAGCTCCGCGGGGGAGGCGGCCTCGACGGTGACGGAGGCGCCTCCGGCGGGCGGGGACGGGAGCACCGAGGCGGCTGCCGTCTCGGCCGGACGGCGTGCCCGGTCGTCGGACGGCACGGTCCGGGGCGTGGCATCGGCGTTCCGGGGCGTGGCGGGATCCCGGACCGGGTTCGCCGCCTGCGGTACCGGGGGGTTCGCCTCGGCGACGGGCCGGGTGTGGAGCGGGCGGTGCGGGAGCGCGGCGTGGGTGCCGGCGCCGTCCGCGCGTGTGCCGGTACCGGGGGTTCCGGACTTCGCGTCCAGCTCGTCGAGCAGGGCCTGGGCGTGCTCGTCGGGGAAGAGCCCGTCCCGCGCGACGTTCTCGCGCAACTCCTGCTCGGTGAAGGGATGGATGTTCCAGTAACGGCCCCAGTTGTCCGTGTAGTCCAGGGCCGGGTCGTGGCCGGGTGTGTCGTTCAGCGCCAGCTGGGCGCCGCGCATCACCTCGTGGACGGTGTGGTGGCCCACCGTCAGCGAGATGGCCAGCATCCCGGCCCGGATCAGGCCGAGGTCCAGGTCGGTGCCCCACTGCTCCCGCATCCGGGCCGCCTGCAGCATGAAGCGGTACGTGGATCCTGCGGTGCCGGTCGCCACCAGGCCGCCCGAGTCCTCCGAGCCGCCTTGGAAGCCGGCGTCCATCGGGAGGTCGTACACCGCCGTCGCCGGCATCCAGTTCAGCCCGGCCGTCCTGTTGACCGCGATGAGCCGTTCCGCCTCGCTCAACGGCGGACGCGCGGTGTCCGGGTCCGCCGGGGTCACCACCGAGCGCTGCAGCTCCGCGACCGCGGCCTCCTTCTCCGCGAGAGGCATGTCCGAGTCCTTGATCTCCAAGGCTCTCCGCATGAACTCGGCGTAGACCTCCCGCTGCCGCCGGCTCGGCCGCTCCGCGGTGATCTCCGGATGCATCTCCTCGGGGCCTCCGAGCATCTCCGGCACGAGATCGTTGGAGATCCCCTCGTACAGGAACGCCACGAGCTCCCGCAGGTTCCCGCTGCTCACCACCTGCTGGAGCGCCACGCGGGACGTGCCGACGGCACCCGCCTTGCCCTTGTTGATGTCGCCGAACGCCGCCAACGCGTGCGGATACTGCCGGCGCGCAGCCCCCCACGCGGCCTTCGCCATCTTCCGGAACTCGTCGGTCACCGCCTTGCGTTCGGCCAGGTACTCACCCAGCCGCCGGTCGAAGGCCACGGACTCCTCGGCGTAACGGATACGCGCCATGACCCAGGGGGGCGCCTCGCTGTTCCTGCGCTCCGGGCTCGGCTGTGCGGAACGGCCCGGCGGCCGGGACCTGGCGCGCTCGGTGGTGGCCTCGGACTCGGCCGTCGCGGGCCGGACATCCGTCGGCTCGGCGGTCGTGGCGGACCCGGGGGTGATCGCGGGCTCCGCAATGGCCTCCGGCTCGGTGGTCGTCGGCTCCGTGACCTCGGCCTCTTCCGACAGGGGCGGTTCACCGGCCGGCGTGGTGCGGCCCGACACCGCGGGCGGGACGATGCGGTGGTCGTCGATCTCGATCGTCACCACGCGCCCCTGCGCCGGGTCGGTGGCACTGCGCACCCGCTTCGCGGACTTGGTGAGGCCGAAGTCCCTCACGCCCACGCCCGGCCCGCTCGAGCCTGCCTGGAAGGTGCCCAGGACCTGGGCCAGCCTGGCCGCAAGTGCCTTGGCGACGGCGTCGGCCCGCGCCTGGCCGCTGGCCTGCGAGCGGTTGCCGTGCCCGGTGACGGTGACCGAAGGCATCGGTAGGCCGTGGGCCCGGTTCCACAGCCCCGCGCGCGCCAGCGTCAGGGCCAGTCCGTCGATCGTGTCGTCCGCGTCGGCGGGGGTGTCGTGCTCCTTCTCCTCGAAGCGGATCGTCCGCTGGTGGCGCCGCGGCGTGTGACCGTGCAGCACCACCGTCGTCAGCGGGTTGGCCACGGCGGGCGAACTCTCCGACAACAGCGCCGCGTTGACCTCGTGCGCGGACTCCCCCGGTCGTCTGCTGTACGCCCGGAAGGACCACAGGTCCTTGCTCCCGATCACCGGCGCGGCGGACCGGATCAGCTCCCGGGCACGGGAGCGCGCCCCGGCCACCTCGCGCAGCGCCAACGCGTGCTCGGGGCGGTCCTCGTCGAAGTACCACGGCAGTTGCTCCGCCTGGTGGACCTCGGCGAGGGCCCTGGCCACCCGCGCGAAGCCCTCCAGGCGGGTGATCTCCGCCTCGCCCGCTCCGCTCCGCCGCGCCTCGGCGACGCGCTGCCCGGCTCCGTCGGCCAGCCGGGCGAGTTCGTCCTCGCCGTACCGGTCGAGGTTCTCGTCGATGACGTCGTCGAGGGCCTCGGCCGGGATCTCGCTCCGGGAGTGGGTCTCGTTCTCCAGTGTGATCTGGTGGGTGCCGTCCTCGCTGGCCAGCACCACCTGAGCGAAGTGGTACGGGGCGTGCGGGCCCACCCGGTCGCCGGGCTTGGCGTGGTTGTGCGTGAACAGCTGCGCGCCGCTGTCGTTCGTGGTGCTGATCGACTGGATCAGGTATCCCTCGCCGACCCCCGCCCAGGCGTACTCGTTGACGCCGATGCGCCGCGCGGCCGTGGCCAGTCGGGTGCGCAGCGGGTTGTCCTGCGGCTCGTAGCTCAGGGCACGGCCGTAGTGCTCGCCCGGCGTGGGAGCGCCCACCACACCGCCGGCGAAGCGGTTGTCCAGGGCCGTCCGGCGCGCGGCCCAGCGGGGGGTGACGTCGGCGGCCGGGCCGGGGCCCTCGGCGGCCTCCGCCAGCGCCCGTGCCAGGTGGTGGGTGCCGGTGACCTCCCGGCCGTGCAGCCCGTTCACCGGGGCCGTGGCGACGACACCGCCGGTGGGGCCCCGGAAGGCGATGTGGGACAGGGGCGCGGTCGTCGCGCCGGCCACCATCTGGGCGAAGTCCCGCGTGAAGGCGTGCTCCGAACCACCGGAGGCCGTCAGGAAGTCCGGCTCCACCCTGAAGAGCGGCTCGCCGTACGAACCGTCCTCCCCGGGCAGCAGCACCCCCACCGACTCGTCGGCCCTCAGCCGCACGCCCGCCCCGGCCGCCGCCAGACGCGCCGACGAGTGCTCGATCACCGCGCGGGTGGCGTACACCTGCTGGCTGCTGCCGGTCCCGACGTCGCCGGCCGCGTACATCGCCAGTGTCCGGTCCTCGGAGATGTGCAGCGGCGGCCGGTCGGCCATGAGGACGTTCCCGTGGTCCTGGCGTGGCAGGACCAGCGCGTCGGGGCCGGTGCCGTCCCCGGTCCGGACCTCCCCGACGGACCTCGGGAGCGGCGAGGTGAACAGGACCCCGGTGCCGTGCCGGTCGATGACGCCGTAGTCGCGCGTCGTCAGCGGCCGGGGGCGGCGCGCCTCGATCTGCCGTTCGAGGACCGCCTGGTCGGCCAGGCGGTCGAACTCCGCGTCCCCGTCGCTGCTGGACCCGTCGTCGTCGCTGTCCGGGTCGGACACGCTGTCGGTGTCGCTCCCGCTGCTGAGGTCGCGGGCTCCGGGCAGGCCGCCGTCCTCGGGCGGGTCGGTGGAGGCCCAGCTCGCACCGGTGTTGCCGTCGTTCAGGTCCAGCATGAGGTGGCGGGTCCCCGCGTTCGGACGCGTGGCCACGCCGACCGGCGCCTCGGGGTGCCAGACGCGGCGGCCCGTCGTCGCGGCGACGAGGGACGCGACGGTCGCTGCGTACTCCGGGGGGAGCGCCAGGACGATGTCCGCGCCGCGGGGCCGCCGGGAGTCGTACGAGATGAGCCGGGCCAGCTCTTCGGGGCTGTCCACCCGGAAGGTCCGTCCCGGTATGACGACTTCGACGCCGTGGCCGGCTCCCTCGGCCACGACCAGGTACGGGTTCTGCCACGGAGCGGGCCGCTGGATGACCCGGCCCCGGCCCCGCACGGCGTAGGACGCCGTCTCGGGGGCGGGCCGCCCCGGTCCGGTGAAGTCGCGCCCGACGGCGTTCCCGTCGCTGTCGCGCAGCAGCGTGCCCTCGTCCAGGGCGCCCCGTCCGGTCTCGATCTGCCGGTCGACGAAGTACAGGGCGAGGTCGTCGGTGCTCGCGAGGTCGTCCGAGGAGGCGTCCAGCGCCAGCGAACCGAGCAGCAGGACGTCCGCGGCGCCCGGCATGGCCCCGCTTGCCATGTGCAGGACCTGGCGGGTGACGCGGATCAGGCCGTTGCGCAGCGCCTGCGACGTCGGGTGCGTGCCCGCCTCCGCGTGGACGAGGTCGTACAGCGCCTCGGAGGTCTCCCGGAGCCGGTCGCGCGGAACGCCGGCCAGCAGGGGGCCGAACAGTGTGTTCAGCCAGCCCGGGTCGGCCCAGACCGGGCGTTCCACCTCGTCGTCGGAGTCAGGCTCGGACTCCGACTCGTCGGACGCCTCCGACAGCGTGGGCAGGGCTTCTCCTGGGGGCAGCGGAGGCGGCACCGCACCGTCCGGACCGGTCTGTGGGGAGGCCGCGGGGAGCGACACCGGGTCGACCCACACCGGCTCCCGGAGCTCCGCCGTCGCGCCCGTCCTCGCGTCGGCCCAACTGGCCCCCTCCGGCGCGGTGTGCGGCGCGATGTCCCCGGCCACGGCGGCCCACAGCTGGAGGTGGCGCGGGCGCAGACCGCTCTGCGCCAGGCCGTCGGCTGCCTGCTCGCGGAACGGGCCGAGCAGGCTGCCCGGTGCGTGGAGCCGGTCGGGGTTGCTCGTGTCGCGCGTCTCGTCCCGCAGGAACAACTGGTGTGCGAGCTCGTGCGCGAACTCCACCGGGTCTGCGTCGGCCCACCACGCCCGCTGGTTCATCCGCTGGTCCCGGCCGACGAGATCGACCGTCATGTGGGGGTCCTGGTCGGGCTGGACCGACTCGACGGTGACGTGCAGCCGGTCGCCGTTCGGCAGCTTGTGCCCCGGCCGGTTGTAGAACTCCTCCACACCCTGGAGCACCCGCTCCATGACGGCGTCGGTGTCGGCCCGCCCGTCTCCCTGGCGGACGGCGAGCCGCACGGTCAGGTCGGTGACGGTTTCGCCGCCGTGGGTGAAACGTCGCACGTCGAAGGCCGATCGCACGACGATGCGCGGCCGGTCGTCAAGGCGGGCGCGGGGCGCACCGGAGGACGGCACGGGCTCCGCCACCGTGGCCCCGGGGCGCTCCTGTTCGGGGGCGGGCGTGTCACCGGAGTCGGCCTGCCCCAGCGGAATGCGCAGGGCCGTGTCGCCGTCGCCCTCCGGCACCAGGTACAGGGCCGAGGAGTCCGCCACGACCCGGTGGGGCGCGGACTCCTGATCCAGGTCCGCCATCACGAGTGCGAGGGTGTCCATGTTGGCCACGCGGCCGATCCAGCCGCTGTCGCCCCGCAGGATCGCGCCCGTCGTCACGTGGACGAAGTCGTGGCCGAACCGCGTCCACCCGTCCGGCGGGATCTCCTCCCCTTCGGGGAGCCTGATGTGCCCGGTGTCAGCGACCTCGTAGCGGAAGGGCTCCGAGCGGGACTCGGCGGAACGCGTGTAGGTGAACCACCGGTTCGGCCGGGGGCCCGCGGTGGCCGGTGATTCGTCCTCGGTCGTGCGGGCCGGGGCCTTGCCCTTCTCGGTCACGGTGTCCGCGGTCCCTGAGTCCGAGGTCGGGTAGGTCGCGCGTACGTCAGTGGCGGCGCGCACCTCGGCTGCGGCCACGACGGAGCTCGGGTCGACGCCACCGAAGCGGGGCCGCATGACGGTGACCGGGCGGCCGATCGGCCACTGCTCCGCCACCGGGTCGAGACCGTCGTCGCGCGAGCCGCCCGGCAGACCTCCCGGCAGGGAACCGCCGCGCAGGCCCCGGGTGGCGACCTGCCGCGGTCCGCCGCGGTGGTCTTCGACCGTGATGTTCACGGTGGCAGCGTCGCCGGTGGAGGACCTGCGGTCGCGCACCGAGACCGGCTTCACCGTGAACAGGTCGGCGGTGAGATGGGGTTGCGGCGTGCCGTCCTGCAGCCCTGCGAGCGCCTCGGCGAGCTCCTGCCGGAACGAGGCCGCGACCGCCTCGGCACGCACCTTCGCGATGTCCCGTCCGAGGGAGCGGGTGCCACGCCGGCCGGCGACCTCGACGTCCGGCAACGGCAGCCCGTTGGCGGCGTTCCACAGGGCCGTCCTGGCCACCACCTTGGCCAGGTGCCGGACTGGGTGCTTCGCGCTCTCGGGCGTCTGCTGGGCGCCCTTGTCGAAGGAGACGGACACCGGCAAGGCCTGTTGCCCGCGGAGCACGACGGCGGTCAGCGGATTGGCCTCGGCCGAGGGCCTGTCCGACAGCAGTTCGGCGTTGGTGTCGTGGACGGACTCGCCCGGACGCTGCGAGTACATCCGCATGTACCACTGGTGCTTGCCCGGGATGACCGCTTCGACCTGCCCGATCCGGTGCGCGGCAGCGCGAGTGGCGCCCTCCAGCGTCTTCTCGGCCGCGGCACGCTCCGGTGAACCGGCGGGCGCCGCGTTCATCTCCGTCCACGCCTGCTTCGCCCTGACCAGGGCGAGGGTCAGATCGAGGTAGCCGCGCAGCTCCACGAGGTGATTGTCGGCGCCCTCCTCCGGCTGCCCCTCGATCTCCTGGCGCAGTCGCGACGCGATCTCCCGCAGATCCGCCAGGTCGTGGTTGCGCAGGTTCGACTGGACAGCCCTGCGGTGCCGGTGGTTGCGTCCCGAGACACGTGCGTGGTTCTCCAGGGAGATCTGGTGGCTGTCGTCCTCACTGGCCAGGACCACGGTGACGAAGTGGTAGCCGAAGTGCCCGCCGCCGGAACCCCCCTGCGGTTTGGCGAAGTTGTGTTCCAGGCTCGGCTGGCCCTGCTCGCCGGAGGACGCGACGGACTGCACGACGTAGCCCTCGCCGATCTCGGCCCACGCGTGCTCGTTCACCCCGATCCGGCCCGCGGCGTCCGACAGGGCGTCGCGCCGCGGGTCGTCCTCCTGGGCGAGGCTCAACGCACTGCCGTAGGCGCGGCCGGGCAAGGGACCGCCGTCACCGCCCGCGGGACGGTGGTCCTGGCGGACGAGCGCAGCCGCCCACACCGGATCCGCCGTGTCCGGACGCACGTCGCCGTCCGCGAGGTGGCCCAGGGCGTCGGCGAGGTGGTGGGTGCCGGTGACTTCCACCCCGTCGGAGGCGTTGACCGGCGCGGTGACCGCCGGGCCGCCCCGGGGAGCGCGGAAGACCATGTGCGACGTGCGGGAGGTGTCGGCCAGCATGTCGGCGAAGTCCCGGCAGACCTCCTCCGTGGACTGGCCTGAGCGGGTCAGGAAGACGGGGGTCACCAGGAAGAGCTGCCTGCTGCCGCCGTCGGGGGTGGGCAGGATGACGCTCAGGTCCTGGTCGGCCCGCAACCGCACCACGGTGCCCGCGCGCGACAGCTTGACCGACGCGCGGTCGACGGCCTCCTGCGTCGCGAAGACCTGCTGTCCGTACATCCCGTCCTCGACCGCGAGCGTGCGGTCCGAGGAGATCTGCAGGACGGGCCGCTCCATGACGAGCGTCTCATGGTAGTCCTGCACGGACATGGCGAGTTCGGGTGCGTCGTGCGTGCCCGTCAGGGCCCGCGGTGCCTGCCAGCTCCCCTGGATCCCGCCGGGCCTGCGGAAGATCACGTCTGTGTCGCGGCCGTTGACGACGCCGTAGTTCGTCGTGGTCAGCGGCTCGGCCCTGCGTGCGTCGACCCCTTCGACGTGGCCGGAGCCGCGCTCGTACAGGCCGACTATGTCCGAGACGTCCCCCTCGCTGTCGGCGTCCTGACCCGGCTGGACGGAGGTCCACGCCGTGGCGACGTCGTCGCCGAGGGGCCCCAGCATGAGGTGGTCGGTGCCGGTGCGCCAGTCCGTGGACGGACGGGGGTCGTGCTCCGAGTACCAGACCCGGGCGCCCGTCAGATCGGCGACCTGCCGCGCCAAGGACGCGATCTCGCCGTGCGGGACGGCCAGGACGACATCGGCGCCCGCGGGCCGCGCCGGGTCCCGCGCGATGAGCCGGGCGAACTCCCCGGGGTCGTCCAGAGTCAACGTGCCGCGGGGGGTGTTCAGCTGGACCGATTCCGCGCCCCCCTGGGCGAGGACCATGTACGGGGCCTGCCACGGCGCGGGCCACGTGCTGAGCCGGCCGTCCTCGCCCTCCACCGCGTACGAGTCGAGGGGCGGCACCTCGGCCCCGGTGCCTGTCCAGTTCCGCCCGGTGCCCTGCTCCGACACCAGCTGCGTCCCCCGGCCCAGGGCGGCGTCATGGCTCGTCAGGTACGAGGCGAGGGCGGCCTCGTCCGCCAGCTCCCTCGGGGAGGCGCTGAGGGCCAGCGACCCGAGGAGCAGGAGGTGCCGCTCGCTCACCCCCACGTCCGGGCCGAGGTCCAGCACCCGCCGGGTCAGGCCCTGGAGGGCGTCGAGGGCGCCGGTGGCCACGGACGACGGCTCCGCGTGCGCCTGCGCGAGTTCCCGCAGCGACAGCGCCGTGCCGACGAGCAGCTCGGGTGAGTGGCCGTGCCGGGCCGCGGGTCCGAAGAGAAGGTCGAGCCACGCCTCGTGCTCGGTGTTCGGGGCGTCGTCCTCGCTGTCGGAGTCGCTGGTGTCGTCGGTGAACCGGAATCGCCCCAGCGCATCGGCCTCGGAGTCGTCGGTGAACCGGAGCCGCGCGAGCGCATCGGCCTCGGCGCCGGACAGCGTGCTCAGCTCGTGCGCCTCCTCCTCGCCCGGGAGCCCAGGGACATCGCTGCCGGTCGTGGAACCGGGAGACGGGGGCAGCGGAACGGCGGCCGGGTCCTGCTGCGAAACGGGCGGGACCGGCGGGGTGGTGCCGACGGGAGTCGTGGCCTGCGTTTTCGGCTCCGGTGCCGGGGTGCGGAGGACCAGAGGGACGAAGTCGCCGCCACGGCGCCGGAGCCGGAGCGAGGGGCTGTCGGTGGAGGGGCCTGGATAGGTGTGTGCGGTGCCGTTCTCCTCGATCAGAGTGACGGTGGTGCCGCTGGCGGCGGCCGCCCATTCGGCGACGGCGCGGTCGGCCTCGGGGCCCCAGGGCGCGGTGGCGAGGTGGCGGCGCAGATGGCCATCGAGGGCGTCCGCGCTCGGACTCGGCCCGCCGGGACGGACGCTCATCGGCGGCGGCGTGAAGAGGGAGTCGCGCTCGGCGGGGGTGCCGGGAAGGCCGTTCAGGCGCATCAGCTGGGCGGGCGGCGCTCCCGCGCGGTTACGCAGCCGTCCCGCCTCGTGGCGGTCGGTCCCGGGCTGCTCGGCCGCCCGGTGCAGGGCCGTGGAGAGCGCGCCGAAGAAGCCGTTGCCGCGGCCGGTGGGAGTGCCCTGGGTGTAGGTGGCGCCGTCGGGTGCGGTGAGGACGCCGTCCTGGGCGAGCCGGTAGCGCGGGGCGCTGATTTCGGCGGGCGGGAGCCAGGGCGCGCGGGCGTGGCTGCGGTGCGCGGTCGGCTTCGCGGGGCGTGTGCTGTCCGTGTCCGAGGTCCCTGCGGTCGCCGGAGCCGGCAGCGGCGTGGCGACCGGAGCCGGGGTCCCCGGCGGGAGGGCGGCGTGGAAGAAGCCCTCGTGGGCGAAGAGGACGGGATCGGCTGCCGGGTCGACGGCGACCGGGTCGGTGCCGTGCGGGAGGAAGAGCTGCTCGCGGCCCTCGCCGGTGACCACGGTGAGCGGGGTGCCCAGGACCCGGGCGGCGAGGGCGGGCAGCAGGTCGGCGCCGCCGTGGTCGCCCGCTCGGCGCTCGGGCGGGGCCGGTTCGCCGTCCGGGTCCTGGGTGCCGTCCTGCTGCGGCTCGCTCGCGAACGGGCGGGACAGGGCGGCGGTGGCCAGAGCCACCCGCTGCGCGGGCGTCGGCCAGAGGGTCTGCGGGAGACGTCCGAAGGCATCGAACTCAGTCTGCTGAGCATCAGTCAGCTGCACTGCGGCGGCCTTGAGTTCGGCCTGCGTGAAGGTGTCTGCGGCGTCCAGCGCAAGGGCGTCCAGCAGGTCCTCGTTGCCGTCCTGGCCCAGCGCCCAGGCCAGACGGTCGCGAGCGGTGCCGATGGCCTCGGCCGTGACCGCCGGGTCGCCGGGGTCTGCCGCGAACCGGCCGGCGAGGTCGGTCCCGAGCAGGTGCGGCAGGCGGCCGCGGTCCTGGGCGGCGGCGGCGAGCAGCGCGTGGAAGAACGAGGCGCCGTCGTGCGGCACTTCGTGCACCTCGCGCACCGTGACGCGGTCCGGCGAGGTGATCGTGCGCGGGGCGGAGCCGGTGGCATCGGTGATCCCGTACGGTTCGGGCGCCTCCGAGCTCCATTCCGGCTCGGTGTACTCCTGCGGGAGGTCCTTCACCGGGACCCGGACCGAACCCTGGTGGTGGGCGGTGAGACGGGAGGCCGCCAGGTGCAGCCGGTGGTGGTCCGCCGCGGCGGCGTCGGTGCGCTGCTCCCAGCGGAGTACCTCCTCCCGGGCGGCCTGCCATGCGGCGACGGCCGGGGAAGGCGTCACCGCCACGCCGGAACCGTCGGCGTCCAGCGCGGCCTGTTCCTCCGTGCTCAGGCCGAGCCACGTCTCCCTGGCTCGCGCCCTGGCGTCGTAGTAGCCCTTCTCGGCCGTGGCGAGGTCGCCCGCCGCCTTGGCCTGGCCGTCCCAGGCCGCGAGGACCTCGGCGGTGAACGTGGATTCGTCCAGGAGCCCGTAGTCCCGGGCGATGTCCTCGCGCAGCCAGACCAGCGCGGTGGTCTCGGCCTCGGCGGCGCGCGGCCCGCGCTCGGCCTTGCCGAGCGCGTACAGCGGGCGGCTGTCGGTGAACCTGTGGTCCACCTCGGACACGGAGAGCCAGCTCACCGGCACCGCGAAGAGCATGCTGCGGTCGGTGACGACCTTGGTGTGGGTGCCGAGGGTGGTGTCGACGGTGCTCTTGAGCGTGGTGCCGTCGTTCGTTCCTCCGACCGGCACGGTCGCACCCGGGTTGGTGACGCCCGCGTTGCTGTTGCCGGCCAGCGGCGCGGTGCCCACCGCGCCCTCGACGTTGTCGGTGATTCCGGCCTCCAGCGCGTCGGAGGTCTTCGCCCGTTGCATGGCCTCCATGCGCGGCTTGTTCTCCACCGCGAGCAGACGGGCTCCGCGGCGGTGCATCTTCGCGTAGAGGCGGGAGTCGGCGGTGTGGGACTGGCCGAGGAGGTGGGCGGAGGCCTGGGTGGGCAGCTGTACGCCGTTGGCGCCGAGGGCCTCGCGGAAGCCGGAGGTCAGACCGCCTTGTGTGGTGGCCTCCTGCTGGGCCCGGGCGGGAGCGGTGCCGAGGCCGGTGAGCGGGGTGCGGCGGGCGGTGCGCACGCGTCCGTCGAGGACCGCGCCGGTGTGCCGCCGGCCGAGGTCGGTGTCCCCGAGGCCGTCGGCGCGGGCGGTGGCCAGGGTGAGGGCGTCCTGCACGTTGGCCGCGCCACGGATGTCCACGGCGAGGATGCCGGAGCCGATCCGGTCGTCGAAGGTCAGGACGTCCGGATCGGCACTGCCGGTGGTGTCTCCGGCGGCGGCGGTGCGCCAGGCGGCGACAGCCTCGGGGCGGGCCTGGTCGGCGGTCAGCATCCGCACCGCGCGCTCGGGTTCCGGCACGCCCTGCTCGGTGAGCGCGCCGTCGGCGCCGTCGCCGTCCGGGGTGAGCAGGCTCGCCGGGAGGATCTCGTTGAGGCTGCCGACGGGTACGCCGACGGCACTGGGGGCGAGCGGATCACCGGTCGCGTCCGTCATGGTGACGGTCAGGGTGTAGCTGGTGACGATCTCGGCGTGCGCCTGGGTGGTGGCGATGTTCGGCATCGCGGTGGTGCCGGCCGTCCGGGCCCGGTTGCTCGACCGCTGCTTGGCCGCGGTGCCCTGGAGCGAGGGATTGGCGACGAGGATGCCGCTGTCCGCCGCGCGCTGGCCACCGCTGAGCGTCACGTCGGCGCCGCGGTCCTGGGACGTGCCGTCGACGGTGTCGCGGGCGGTGGTGCGGTAGTCCTCCAGCTCGTAGCCGGTGCGCAGCCTGTCCACGGTGGTGGTGACCGGCGTCAGCTTGAACCTGACCTGCCCGGGGCTGCCGCCGACCGGCAGGTGGAACGGGCTGGACCAGGCGCGATAGCGGACCGGCAGCGTCATTCCGTCGGTCGTCAGCTCGTGCAGGTGGGCGGCGAGGAAGTCCGGCGAGAGCCGCTGGAGCACCTGCTCCCGGTCGTGCGAGGGCACTCCGGCCTTCTCCAACTGCCCCATCAGCTGCCGCGCCGCCGGGCCGGCGTCGAGCTGGCCGCTGGGGTGGGTGGGGAAACGGCGGTCGCGCAGGTAGGGGGGCACCCGGTAGCCGCCGCCGAGGTTGTGCGGGGTGGTGGTGCCCAGGCCGTCCGGGGCGAGCCCGGCCTCGATGACGTCCTGCATCGGGAGGTGGAACATCACCGCGTCGCGGATGCGCTGGAGCGCGGCGGCGGCCCGGCGCGGGGCGAGGCTGTCGCCGAGGCCCTCGGAGAGCCGTCCGGCGACAGCACCGATACGGGCACCCGCGCGGGTGCCCACCGCACCCATCGCCGCCGTCCAGCGGTCCCGCACGGCGACGGTCTCGGCGGTGTCGGCGACCACCAGGTACATCCGCCCGGCGAAGGAGAGGGTGGTGTTGCGCCCCTGGGTGAGGGTCTGCGAGATACCGCGTCCCTTGCCCCAGGCGTACTGCATGGCGGTGGTGTACGAACCGACCACCGCCTTCTGGCCGGGGGCCTGTTGTACCGGGGTGTCGCCGCCCTGGAGGCCGAGGGTGGTGCGCGAGACGGTGCTCGCGCTGCCGTTGACGCTGTGCTCGTTGCCGACGGTGGCCTCGAGGCTGGCGGGCTTCGGGTCGCTCATGACCCGGAAGTTGCCCAGTTCGCCACGGACCGCCGCCTTGAGGTAATGCGTCCGGAACGGTCCGGCGCCGTTGAGTCCGCTGATGCGCGAGCCGAACGGGCCCAGGTACTGGCCGAGTTGCCCGGCCACGCTGAGGTTCGCCATCGCCCGGCGCAGTGCGGTGCGCACCGGGGCGCCGGGCGCGCTGACGTGCCAGGAGGTGCCCGAAGCGTGCTCGGCGGTGTCCTGGATGAGCCGTTGGCGCTGCGGGCCGCCCTCGACGCTCAGCACCACGTGCGGGACGCTCAGCAGCTTCTGGGTCAGTTGCCGGTCGGCGGAGTCCGTCCTCGGCAGGGGGCGGGTGCCGTCGAGGAGCTGGTCCGCCTCGGTGGAGGAAAGCCGCTGCGGCACGGCAGGTGCCGGGGCGGCGGGCGGCGGGTCGGCGGGGGCGTGGTGCTCGGAGCCGTGCGCGGCCGGCACGGCCAGCTCCACCCGGCCCACGGTCGCGTTGCCCTGGGTGAACAGTGGCCGTTCCTCGACCTTGCTGACGAAGACACCCGCGCCCAGCAGGCCGACCGAGGCGAGGCGTGCCCAGCCGCGCGGGCGTCGGTGGCCCTCGAAGGACGCTCCCAGCTCCACCTGGTAGCTGTAGAGGTCGGCACCGGTCTGGAACATCAGGTGGTCGTGGGTGACCGCGACCGTGCTCCTGGTGGTCGTCGTGTCCGTCCTGGCGTGCCGGGCCCCGACCGCGACGCTGCCGGCCTGGCGCGGCAGTCCGACATCGGGCACCTTGTCGTGGTCACGCGGCGAGATGCCCAGCTCGACACCGCCGGAGAGGGTGACAGACGCCTGCTGCCCCTGGCCGGAGACCTCGGTGCCGATCACCGCGTTGCGCAGCGATCGCTCACTCATGGTGGTCTCGAACCGCCGGTCGGTGAGGCGCGCCGTGAGGATGAGCGTGTGGTGGCCGCGTCGCACCTTGCCGTCCTCGGTGAGGGTGACCGGCACTCCGGTGGTGGTCAGGTCGTCCAGGCTCTGCGCCAGGCTGGGCCGGTTCAGCGCCTCACGCACCTGACGGTCGTTGTGCAGCGCGGTCCGCATCCGCCCGTCGCCGTACCAGAACTTGGCCACCCTCGGATGCCGCAGCATGAACGGCGGGACGAACAGCGACGGGTACGAATGGTGCAGCGTGTCCAGGACGGTGTCCGCGAAGGCCCGCATGGGGTCCTGGGGGGCGGGCGGCTGGGGCTGGGGCTGCACCTGAGGCTGCGGGCGGCTGGGGCTGAAGCCCTCGGCCCGTACCTGGCCGCTCAGGTGGACCGGGTCCTCCCGGGTGAGGTACCACGGAACCGGCGGCTCGGCGTCCGGGTCGGGGCCGGTCCGGCCGGGTGTACGGCTGTCCCAGCCCGCGAGGCGGCGAGCGTCCTGGGTGGAGATCCAGTCCAGGCTGACCACCCGGACCGGGCGGGCCGCCGATGACGGCTCGCCGGGCTTGCGCACCATCAGGGTGCGCTCCACCCGGTAGAGCGCGACCGGGTGGTTGCGGACGCGGCCGGTGGTCTTCCGGGCCGCGTCGGCGCCGAGATAGTGGCCGCGCCCGGTGGCGAGGTCCGCGCGGACCAGCGGGCCGCCCTGGATGCGTACGTCGGTCTCCAGGCCGGCGAGGGTGTAGTTCGGCCCGGCGGTGACCTGGACCCCCAGTCGGGTGTCTCGGACGTGCCCGCGCTCGTTCTGGTATGTGGTCTGGGTGAGGTCGCGCAGTTCCGCCTTGACCGACTCGGCGACCAGCGTGGCCCGGTGCGGCACCGACCGCTCCACGATCAGGTGCCCCAGCGGGTGCTGTCCGCTGCCCCTGGTCAGCTCGGGCCCGGTGACCGGCCCGGAGAGACGGCCGAACAGGGGGAGCAACCGCCCCGGCCGGACGTACGAGACCAGAGTGCGGTGCGCCGAACTCCCGGGTCGGGCACCCGAGATGGCGAGGGCGGTGTCCTCCGGCGAGTCCGTCAGGTGAAGGCCCGTGGTGTCGGTGATCCGCGGCTCGACCCCGTCCGGGAAGGTGAGCGTCCTCGGTGCGCGGCGGGGCCCCGCGTAGGGCACGGTGAGGTCGTCCGGGAGCCGCCAGCTGAGCCCGTCGCGCATCGCGAAATCCGCGGCGTGCACCTGGTTCCGCTGCCAACTCGGTTGCAACGGCGTCGGATTGCGCTGATCGGCGGTGGCCGCCGGTGCCTCGGTGACGCGGTCCACCCGCACCCGGTAGTAGACGTCGTCCAGGTGCAGGTGCGAGCCTTCGTGGGCGCGGTACTCGGACTGGTTGTACGCCTGGGTGCCCTGCGCGTAGTCGGTCCTGCGGGTCCATCCCAGCGAGAATCCGATTTTCAGCAGCCAGTTGAGCGGCGGTCCCATGCTCAGCCCGCCCGCGATCCGTCGCCCGAAGCCGACGCTGCGCCCGCCGCCCGTGCCGGCCTGACCGCGTCGCATCGTGTCCAGCCGGACAGTGGCGCCGTCCACGTCGGAGAAGCGTTCCCAGCGGTGGTACGGGATGGCCTCGACCGTCATCTCGTGGCCGACCCCGGATTTCTCACGGCCCACGAAGCGCGCGCCGCGCGGGGCGGTGAAGGCGCCGGGCTGCTCGGTCAGCAGCCGCAGCAGGTCCGCCTCGTCGAACTGGGCGCGCAGCTTCGCCGGAAGTCCGCTCAGGATCTCCTCGGCCACCTGCTCGGGCGAGCGCAGGGTGGTCTTGCCCAGGCCGGTGAAGAGTCCGGTCCGGCGACTCGGCGTGGTCCCGTCCGTCCGGCCGCCCGGGGTGCCGTCGCCCGGGTCGGCGTCCGGGCTGATCAGGATCGCGGGCAGTCGGCTGCCGTCCTCGAAGGTGACGGTGTTCGGCACAGGGCCCGGTGGCCGGGCGTCCTCGCCGGTCAGCAGCCGCGCCGGGCGATGCCGTTCGAGCTGGGTCTCCAGCGGTACCGGGTCGCCCCGGTCGGGCGTCTCGCTGTCGGGGCTGTCGAGGTCGGTGATCCCACCCATGCTGCGCAGCCCCTCCCCGGAGGGGCCGGACCCGTCCGGGTCCTGGGTGACGGGGTCCTGGGTTGCGGGGTCCTGAGTTGCCGGGTCCTGAGTGACAGGGTCCTGAGTGACAGGGTCCTGAGTGGTGTTCGGGGCCGGCTGGGGCGTCAGCGGGGCCGAGGCCGGGACCAGGGCGTCGTAGTGGTCGGTGCCGTTGTAGGCCAGGTGCAGGGCGCCACCCCGGCCGCCCGGGTTGAGGGTGTTGACGACGGTGTTCCCCGGCGACTGCTGGTCCGGCTGGACGAGCCGCAGGTCGAGGTCGAGGGTGTGCGCCAGCGCCTCCGGAAGCAGATCGGCGAAGGGAGAGGCCCAGAGCGCGGAGAGCGCGGCCGCCGAGGCGACGAGCTCCTTCGTGCCGAGCCGCCACGCGTCGGCAGGGGTGGGCGCCACATCGGCGAGGTGGGGGTAGTCGCTCTCCCGGAGGATCCGCTGCCACTCGCCGGCATCGCCGTCGGTGACGACATCCTGCGCGATCCGGTTCCAGAGCTGGGTGATCCGGTTCCGCTCCGCCGGGTCCTGCACCCCGGCGACGGCGCGCATCCGCAGGTCGTCCACCACGGCGAACACCGGGTCCGGGATCGCCACGGCCACGGCGTCACCCAGCTCGGACCCGGTGATCCGGTCACGCAGCAGGCCGCGCAGACCGGCGACGTTCTGCGCGGCCCACGCCGGAGGTATGTCCTGGCTGCGCGCACTGTCGAGCACCGACCGCAAGAGGCAGTTCCCGCCGCCCGGGGTGTCCAGCCGCCGGAAGGCCAGGCCGTCCGCGTGCACGGTGTCCGCGGGTCCGGGCGTCGCGGCGCCCTTGCTCAACAGCGTCAGGTCTTCGGCCAGGCTCTCCGAGCGGCTCGGCGCGGGCGCCAGGTCGGGCCTGCGGCGGGCGAGTTCAGCTGCGTCGTCGGGGCTCAGGGCCAGCTCGGACAAGGGCAGCGGGGTGCTGGTGAGCGACCAGGTGACCCGCGCGGTGGACGCGTAGTCGAGACCCCGCACGTCCTCCGGCGAGACCAGCGTGTTCGGTGGGAGCGCGGGCGGCGGCGGGGGCAGCAGGGCGTCGAGCGTGGTGCCGGGCCCGGCGGATGCACGCAACCCGGCTGCGGCGCGCAGGAATTCGCCGTACTGCTCGGCCGTGGGACCGTCCGCCGCATCAACGGTGGTGGCGCCGGAGGCACCGCGGTGGTCCATGACCATCCGGCGCAGCAGGTCCGGGGTCATACGGCCGTCACCGTAGCGGGCCGCGGTGTCCGGGCTGTGCCAGCGCAGGCCGTCCACGAAGGCGAGCCCGGCGAGCAGTTCCCGGTTCTCCGGCCGCTGTTCGGCGTCCGGGCCGAGGGCTTCGCGCAGCGTGCGGACCTGCTGGAGGGTACGGGTCAGGGCGAAGGCGTCGGCCGGTTCCGGGCCTGTGTGCAGGCCCGCGTCGCGCGCCAGACCCTCCAGGTCGGCACCGCTGGGCTCCGGGGTGAAGAGCCGCCACCGCCCAGGCCCGTCAGGGCCCTCTGTGAGCACCGCGCGGACGTTGCCGTCCCTGTCCTTGGCCGTGCCCACCTCGGTGGTCGGCGCGTAGACCGGGCGCCCGGTCCGGTTCGCCACGTGCTGGGCCACCGGCAGCCCCGCCACCTTCGGCTGCAGGCCCGTCTCGCAGGAGAAGAGCACCAGCGGCCGGCCCTGATCGCCGTCCTGCGCCCAGGACTTGAGCACCTCACCGAGTTGCACACCGCTGACCTTCACGGTGGGCAGCGCCGCGTCCTCGGTGCCCAGAGTGACGGTCCGGGAGGTGCCGTGTCCCGCGAAGTAGTCGGCGCCGCGCCCGGTTCCCGAACCGGGGAGTGCGGTCGGCGGCCCGGTGAACACCGTCCGGGGGGCATGTGGGGCCGCAGTGGTCCCGGGGGGCCCGGAGGTGGTGCGCACGCCTCTGAAGGTGTCCTGGCCGAGCAGTGCCCTGCGCCCCGCACTCTGTCCCGTACCGTCCTCGGCAAAGCTTTGCGAAATGGTCAACGTTTGCACAGGGGCGCCAGGTTGGGGCCTCGCAGCCGAGTCCGGCACCAGGCGCCGCAGTTGCGCCACGGGCACCGTGCGACCGTCCAGGGTGGTGACGACTGGATCGCCCGAGCGGGGTGCGGGGCGAGTTCCACCCGTGGTGTCGGCGTCGCCGCGAGTGGGGCTCTTTCCGACCATGGTGTCCACGTCGCCGCGACCCGACTCCAGGAGTGGGTCCGCCGCTGCGTCCTGGGACGGGCCGGGCCCGCCGGCGTCCAGGGCACCGTTGCGGACCAGTGAGTCGACCATCTCCGGTACCGAGCGCCCGCCCTGGAACAGGCTGTACATGTCGTCGGGCACGACTGGGCGGAAGCCCTGTTCCAGAAGAAGTTTGGGAAGCAGGATCTGGACGTTGGATCGCAGGTTGCCGTCCTGGAAGGGGTGGACGACATGCAGCGCGCGGATGGTTCGGGCGATGGAGGCGAGCTTGGCGTCGGCATCGGCGTCGGGCCGGCTGGTCCGCGCGTAGTGCTGCTCGAACAGCGTGTCGACGAGCTGGGGAGTGACATCCAGCTGGTAGTTGGTCGCCAGCGCGAGGTTGCTGCTGAAGAGGCGGGTGAGGATGGTGACCGGCCCGGGTGAGGGCACTCGCTTGGACCAGTCGTGGGTGGTCATGTCGTAGACCAGGGCGCGGTCACCGACGTACTCGTCGAAGATGTCGGGCGCAAGCTCCTCACCACGCAACGGGAAGTGGGTGGGAGGGCCGCCGGACCAGCCGATCGACCGGTTGAGGTAACCGGTCGCCAGGCCGTGCATGGCCCGGTACGCCGAGGAGTCCATGGGGGCCGCGACCGTGTCGGGGTCGCCCAGGAACTGGGTGTAGGCCGCGACCATGCCCTCCTGGAAGCCTGGGGACCTGTCGTGGTCGTAGTAGGAGCCGGGATCGTCCGGGAAGGCGGCCAGGGCGTCGTCGTGATTCTTGGGGTCGATGTAGAACGTCCACCACTCGCTCTCCGGCAGGAAGTCACGCAGCGTCCCGCCCTGCCACGGCGGCTCCGACCGGTGGCCGTCGCCGCGCCCCGACTCCAGATGCAGTTCGGCGGCCGTCTCCGTCCAGGGACGGGACAGGGCGGCGCGTTTCGTGGTGCCGGAGGCGTCGGTCGCCGTAGCGGTCGTGGTGACCGTCGGCTCGGCGTCCGGGCCGGCTTCGGTGACGGTCGCGGAAGTCGGCCCGGACGAAAGCGCCCTCACGGGCACCGGGTCCGTGCCTCGCGGTGCGGACTCGGTACGGACCGGCTTCCCGGTGGGCTCCTGGCCGGACGGCGGCGTGGCCGGGGCGGCGCCGGGGAGCGCGGCGCTCTGCGCGGCGGAGCGCGGCGCCGGGGTGGCGGGGGGCGGCGCCGGGGTGGCGGGGGGCGGGCCGAGCGCGTAGGCGAGCGGCAGCAGCACGTCCGCGCCGGGGAACGCGATGTCCGCGGTGCCGTCCGGCATCGCGGCGGTCGGCGGGCCGGTGAGCGGGCGGACCCGGACCGGGGCGCCGGGGCCCTCACGGGTCAACTCGACGGCCTCGCGCGCCGGCTGCCCCGTCGTGTCGGGCGCGACCGACGGGCCGAGCACCACGGCCCGATCGGTCCCGGCGCCGTCCAACAGCTCAGCCGCTTCCGGTGATCCCTCCCCCGGTGGCGGCACCTCCGACACCACGATCGTCAGTGGCGGTGCCTGGGTGGACCCGGGATTCCCGACGCCGGTAACGCCGGACTTCACGTCGGCTGTGCCGCCGGCATCGCGCACGTCGCCGGTGTCGGCGAACGAGCCGACTGTGCTCACCTTCGGCGGAGTGGTGGCGGCGTCGGCGGCCGGGGCGGTGGTGGTATCGGCTTCCGGGGGCGTGGTGATGCCGGCGTCCGGGGCAAGGGTGCTCGCTCCGGAGTCCGCCGTGACGTCGGTCCCCGTCCGGCCGACAGCCTCCGGAGAGGAGGCAGTCTGCGAGGACTCGCCCGTGCTGCTCGGCGAACCACCCTCCGGGGCCGCGCCGTCCGGGGTCCCTGTGCCCTGGGGTGGCGTGGCGGAGGGGGCCTGGGCGCCTCCGGCGGTGGGGACGCCACCCGGCCGGGCGCCACTGCCCGCGCCGGGTGCTGCGGAGGTGGTGGGGCCGCCCGTGGCGACGGGAGAGCCGACCCCTTGGCCGGGAGCCGCAGCCGTACGGTCGTCCTGCTCGGCCGAATCGACCGACTCGTTCGGCGAACTCTGGACGTTGCTCTCCGGATTCACCGGAGCCGTCGCAGGCGGATTCTCGGGCGACGTCACACCCTCGCCCTCCGGGGACGTCGCAGTCGGGTTCTCGGGCGACGTCACATCCACGTTCTCCGGGGACGTCACAGCCGAGCCCTCCGGCGACGTCACATCCACGTTCTCCGGGGACGTCACAGCCGAGCCCCCCGGCACGTCCAAGGGTGCGTTCTCCGGGGACGCGTCGGGTGCGGCACCCTGCAAGTCGCTTCGGGCGGGGCCTCCGTCGGCGTCCACCGTGGTGGTGATGGCGCTGTCGCCATGGGCCTCCGGGGCAACGGCGAGCGGGGGGTCCACCGTGATCGGGGTGCCGAAGCCGTCGAGGGCGCGGCGGACCTCGTCGACGTCGATCTGGGTGGCGGGGCTGCTCCCGGCGGGCACGACCCGTACCTCGGGCAGCTGGGACAGGCCGCCGTGCAGGCTGTCCCGGACGCCGATCTCGGTACTGCCCGGCGGCTGGGCGCCGCGCAGGGCGGCGAGGTCGCTCAGCGCCTGCTCGCGGACCTCGGCGGAGCCGCTGTGGACCTGCTGCCACAGCTCGTTCTCGGCGGCGGTCACAGGCAGCGGGCCCGGGGAGTACGCCGGCGGGAGCTCCGTGGCGTACGGCGGCGGAGCCTGGGTGGCGTACGGGGGGCTCTCCGCGACGTACGGCGGGGGTGACTGGCTGCCGGTGACGTCGCCCGAGCCGGTGGTCTGCACGCCGGCCGGCGGGGACGAGGCGAGCGACGGGCCGTCGCCACCTGAGGTGTCCCTGCCCGAGGAACCGCCCGTGCGATCGGATTCGCCGACGTCGCCGGAGCGAGGGGAACTGACGGAGCCACCTTCGCCGCTGGAGACCGTGGGTGGCTGGCTGCCCAACTTGTCGATGGCGTGGCGGAGTTCTGCGCCGCTGTTCACGGCGGTGTCGGTGAGCGTGCCCTCGACCAGACTGCTGACGCCGGCGCCGACGAAGGTGGACCAGCTGGTGGACCAGTCGCCGTCGAAAGCACCCTTGATCAGGATCTCCGCGAGCGCCTCGCCGGAGCCGGCGGCGAGGAAGTCGGCCGTCCCCTTGAGCCCGTAATACCCGGCGAGCGCGCCCGGCCGGTCGGCGTTGTTGAGCAGGATCCGGTTGTTCCGCCACAGGTTGAGGTTGTTCTGGAAGGAGAGCGGATCGTTCCGGAAGGTGACCGGCGGAGGGCTCGAAAGGTTGGGCCCGTTCCCGTACGGGGTGGGGCTCGGCGTCGGATTGGGGCTCGGAGTCGGCGTCGGGGTGGGGCTCGGAGTCGGCGTCGGCGTCGGCGTCGGCGTGGGGGTGGGGGTCGGCGTGGGCGTCGGGGTCGGCGTGGGCGTCGGAGTGGGGTCCGGCTTGGGGTTCGGGCCGACGTTGTTCTTGGGGTCCGGGCCCGGGGTGTTCAGCGGGTTGGGGTTGTTCTTGAAATCGAGGTCCGGGCCGTTCTTGAGGAAGTTGTTGCCGTAGCCGTTGACGATGTTCTTCGCGAAGCCGTTGAAGACGCTGGTGAAGAAGCCCGCCGCGGCACCGAACGCCGCGGACTTGAGGATTTCGTTCCCGTCGAAGCCGTCGGGGCGGCGGCCGTCCGGGGCGAAGTTCAGCATCGCCAGCCGCACCGCGAAGGTGGTGAACGCCTCGGCGAACGCCTCGGTCAGCGAGGGCGCCAGATGCAGCCGCTGGAGGAGGTGGCTGAGCGTGGTGAGGATGAAGAACCGACTGCGCAGCTTGGCCAGCATGATCTGGCTGGCCGAGGCGCCACCGGTGAAGAAGGACATCGCCAGGTAGATGGCGATCTCGATGAGCAGCCGGATGATCTCTGCGATGACCTGCCACTTGGACTCCATGATGTCCATGGAGGTCTGGCGCCGGCCTTCTGCGATCAGGTCGAGCTGCCCGGCGAAGTCCTTCAGGTAGTTCTTGCCGCCGTCGTCGATGAGCATGCCCATGGCCTGGCCGTACGACTTGGCGAGGTCGTCCGGCATGGACTCACCGATGTCGTGGACCGACTTGTCGATCAGCGAGGACAGCCTGTCCAGCTTGCGGCCCAGGCCGGAGTAAGGCAGACGGCTGTAGAAGGCGAGGTCCTCGTCGGCGTCCGTGAGCCTGTCCCCGGTGAGGATGAAGATCATCGCGTTGATCTCGGGCGACACCGGGATGCTCATCGGGGACCGCCCTGGAGCCCGTACGGGCAGGACGGAGCGGCCGCTCCCGGCATGGTGGTGCGGGAGCGGCCGACGGTGCGGAGGTCAGCGGCGGCCATGCCCGCCCGGGCCGTCGAGTCCGTCGGTCTCGATGCGGCTGGTGCCCTTCGCGACTTCCTCGATGTTGTGGTCGCGGGTGTCCTGCATCATCCGGACCTGGCTGACCGTGGCGTCGGTGATGCCCAACAGCGCTTCGCGGATGGACATCATGGTGTCCTTGGTGGTCTGCCGTTCCTTCTGCTCCTGCGGTTTGGCCTTCTCCGCGAAGTCGCCCTCCGTGCCCGGCCAGTTCACCGTGGGCGCCAGCTCGTCGAGGAACTCCTCGGTCATGCTCCTGGCCAGGGTGCCGATCTCCTCCAGTTGCCCGGCCAGGGCCTCGATGCGCTCCGGGTCTACGTAGTACCGCTGTCCCATCGTCAGTCCTCTCCCTCTTCGCCGAGCGCGTCCCGCCAGGCGGGGGCGGCCCTGCCGCCACGTGCCGAGTCCTCGCCGTCCTCGCGCAGCACCTCGGGACCGAAGATGCGCTCCCAGTCCAGTTCGAAGCCCTTCAGCTCCGGCACGTCGCTGCTGGGCTCGGCGAAGGGCGCCATCGCCTTCATCACATGCCGGTTCATCTTCAGACGCGCCGCGTCCGCCGCCTCCAGGACACTGGCGGCCAGCTCCTGCGGAGACATGTCGCGGTACTTGTTCTCCAGGAACTCGATCCCGGTCAGCTCACCCTGCGGGCCCGACGTGGCACGGACCGCACGGTCGGAGGAGAGCGCCGCGAACGAAGCCGTCCGCAGCTCCCGCTCGGTGCGCGCGACCGCCTCCTGGGCCGCCTGAAGTTCGGCCATGGCCTTCTCCAGGCGCTTCTCCAGCGGTTCCGTCACGTCCGCTCCCCCTTTTTCCGTCGGTGTGCCCGGACGTCCGGGCATTCTGGTCCGCGTATCCGCCCTGGTCGTCGGCACCGTCCCCGGCCCGTCAACTGCTCCGTCGATCTTGCCTGGTGAAGGCCCTGATGGGAAAGCCGGGGCCGGGTGGGCTTCGTCTCCGCGCCACGGACCCCCGGGACCTGAGCGGCCGTCACCGCCCGATCACGGCCGGTGCGCCGCCCTCCTCGGTGCCCCACACGTCCTCGTCCTCCTCCAAAAAGCCGGCGGAACTGGTGGACCCGCGTCGCGGCTCCGCCTCCTCCTCGGAGGAGGCGCCGCCGGTGGTCGCCACCCGGGGGGCCGGGGCCAGGAAGGTGTCGCTGTCCTCCTGCCGGTTCCACGGGCTGCGCCGGCGACGCTTGCGGCGCTCGCTCTCCTCCGCCGCGTCGACCAGGACGGCGCGCACCCGCTCGCCGTTGCCCTTCTCACCGCCCCCGCCCATGCCGCCCATGCCGCCGCCCATCGGCATGCCGGGGCTGCCGGGAGTGCCCGGGGCTCCCGGTGTGCCGGCCTGGGAGGCGGCGGCGGCAGGGGTGCCCGCGCTGCTTGCGGAGCCGTCCGAGAGGGGGGCGGCCGCGCCGAGGCCGTCCGGGGAGAGGGAGCCCGCCTCGGAGAGACCGCCGCCGAGGGCCCCGGCACTCACCTGGCCCGAGCCGACACCCAGGTCGGAGAACGGCACCTCGCTGGTGGTGGAGCCGCCGCCGGTCGAGTCGAGGCCGCCGAGATCACCGAGACCGCCGGACCCGTTCAGCCCGCCGAGATCGCCGAGACCGCCGGACCCGTTCAGCCCGCCGAGATCGCCGAGACCGCCGGACCCGTTCAGCCCGCCGAGATCGCCGAGGCCGCCGGACCCGTTCAGCCCGCCGAGGTCGCCGAGCCCTCCAAGGCTGTTCGAACTGTTCGACCCGCTGCCCGAGTTCAGGTCGTGCAGGTCCACCGTCTCGGTCCTGCCCTGCGGGTCTGTGACGGTGGCGATGCCGGTGTCCGGGTCGATGACCTGCCTGCTGCCGTCCGGGAAGTCTGTGGTCGGCAGGCCGTTGTCCAGGAAGGTCGTGGACCCGTCCGGGTTCGTCACCCTCGCCCCGTGGGTGAGGTCGGTGGTCACGGTGGAGCCGTCCGGGCTGGTCGTGGTGAACGTCCCGCTGTCCGGGTCGAAGACTCCCTTGCCGCCGTCCGGGAACGTGGTGGAGAAGTCGTCGTTCACGAGCGAGGTGTGCCCGCCGGTCGGAGTCTCCAGGCCGGACCCGCCGGTATTCAGATTCCCGAGGTCACCGAGGTCACCGAGGTCACCGAGGTCACCGATCGACTCGGTTGGCAGGTCGGCGTTGATGTTGCCGAGGTCCCCCAGATCTGTCGGGCCGCCGAGGCTGTTCTGGCCGTTCAGATTGCCGAGGCTGCCGAGATTCTGGGTGGTGGTGGCGCCGTCGGGATCGGTGGAGACGGCCTGGCCGGTCGTGGGGTCGACGACCTGGCTGGTGCCGTCGGGGAAGGTGGTGGTCAGCTTGCCGTCGTCACCGAGGGAGGTGACCGACCCGTCCGGGTTGGTCACTCCGGTGCCGTTGCTCAGGTCTCGCGTGGTGACGCTGCCGTCCGGGTGCGTGGTGGTGACCAGCCCGCTGTCCGGGTCGAAGGTGCTGGTGCTGCCGTCCGGGAAGTCCGAGGTGAGCTTGCCGTCACCGAGCTGGGTGCTGCCGCCGGTCGGGGTGTCGATGGAGCCGCCGGTGCCGTTGTTCAGGTCGCCGAGGCTGCCGAGGTTCTGGGTGACGGCCTCGTTGGCGTCGTTGGCAGCCCTGTTCGTCCCGCCGGGGCCGTTGTTGAGCGCGCCGAGGCTGCCCAGGTTCTGGGTGATCGGAGTCGGGACCGCCGTGGAACCCTGCTGGCTCCCGTTCTCGCCGCCCGGGTTGTTCAGGTCGCCCAGGCCTCCGAGCGTCTCGGTGACCGGATTGTTCCCGTCGCCCAGGCCGCCGAGGCTCCCGCCACCGGGGCCGTTCACGTCGCCCAGGCTGCCCAGGCTCTCGGTGACCGGCTTGTTCCCGTTCAGCAGGTCGTCGAGACCGCTGAGGTTCACCTCGTTGCCGCCACCGGAACCGTTGCCGGGGCCGTTGAGGCCGCCGATGCTCGCCCCCAGGGCCTTCGCCTGCTCGTCGGCCTGGCGCTTGGCCTCATCGGCCGCTGCCTTCTGTTCCGCCCGCAGCTTGTCCGCGGCCGCCTTGTCCTCCGCACGCTGGTCAGCCGCCTCCTTCCGCAGCTTCTCCGCGAGCGCCTTGTCCTCCGCGCGCTGCGCATCCGCGTCGGCCCGCAGCTTGTCCGCAGCCGCCTTGTCCTCCGCACGCTGGTCAGCCGCCTCCTTCCGCAGCTTCTCCGCGAGCGCCTTGTCCTCCGCGCGCTGCGCATCCGCGTCGGCCCGCAGCTTGTCCGCGGCCGCCTTGTCCTCCGCAGCTTTGCGGTCCGCCTCGTCCTCGGCGTCCGCGAGCTTCTTGTCCTTGTAGTCCGCGGAGGCCGTGCTGGTCGACTTCGGTTCGGGCACGTTGTCGGCGAAGTCGTGGCCCAGGTCGAGGAAGTGGTTGTTCAGGGACGACTGCACCTTCGCGGCCGCCGTGCCCAGGTACTGCTCGACGCCCTGGGTCCAGAGCTTGACCGCTCTGTCGCCGACCTTCGCCCAGTTCGCGATGTCGGTGAGGTCCCCGTACTCCGGATCCGGCTTCATGGGGGCCTGGCTGAAGCCTTCCTTCGGGCGGTGGTAGACGTAGTAGTAGCCTTCACCACTGGTCGACATGAGCTCCGTCATGTCCACGTTGTTCTTGTTCACCCAGGTGGCGAGCTCGTCCAGGACGTAACGCAGCACCTGGTGGGGGTCGTAGTAGTCGGACTTGGCCCAGTCGAGCCACGCCTGCAGCAGGTCCCTGGCGGCGTTCTCCAGGTATGTGCGGCCCAGGGACAAGGCGCGCGAGTACACCGTGCCGCCGGTGCCGGTCTGGCCCTCGGAGCCTGCCGTGGCGTCGAACGTCTCGACATAACTGTCGTAGTTCTCGCGGACCTTCGTCAGCAGGGCCCGGAAGACGTCCGCGGCCTCGCCCTTCCAGCTCGCGTCGTCCCGGCCGAAACGGTCCTCCCAGTCCTTCAGCAGCCCCGCGTGCTCCCTGAAGAACTTGGCCGCGTGATCGAAGGAGTCCCCGGTGTCGCCGAAGGAATCCAGGTCCACGATGTCGACCTCGAGCACACCCTCGCCGCTGAACCGGGCGTCCTTCGTATTGCCCGCAAGCAACTTGAGGAGCGCCTCCCGCGGCCCGTTCATGTACCGGGCCAGCTTGACGGTGCTCATCGCGTCCTTGTTGTAGTCCGTGAAGTCGGAGCCTTCGCGGACCTTCGCATCGTGGACGTTGTCGGATTCGATGTCGGCGAAAATGACTTCGTCACCGGCCTTCACACGACCCTCGAAGACGATGCGGGCCTGCTTGATCTTCATCGTCTTGTCGCGGTCGAAGAAGTAGATGTCGTAGTCCTCGCCCGTGTTCACCAGGAAGCCGGACTCCTTGGCGACCAAGGAGAGATCGTGTTCCTGGATGTCCATCCGGAAGAGCTTGCCGCCGTGGTCGGACTTGAGCTTGTCGAAGATCAACGTGCGGTCCGGCACGGGATAGCCGGTGATGTGGGTGACCAGCCTGGCCCACTTGTCGATCGTCGGGTTGGCGTCGCCGGTGAGCTCTCCGATGCTCGTGACGGACTGTGCGAACGGATCATCGGGTTCGGCCACCGGGCGCGCCCTTCCTGGTCGGGTCGTTCATGTCGGCGCGCTCGGCGCCTTCCTGCGCGTGTGCGGCAGGGTGCCTCATACTCGTACGGCGGCCCGGTCACGGCCGGCACGGGCGCTCAGGTGCTCCCTCCGCCCGTCGTGCCACCGGTGCCCGACGATCCGCTGGTGAGCGTGTCGACCTCTTCGAAGGTCTGCAGCAGCGTCTGCGCGTCGATCGCGTCGAGGTTCTTGTCCTTGGTCTTGTTCGCCTCCTCGATGGTTTCGGTGAGCGCTTCCTTCAGCTCCTCGAAGAGCTTCATCTGGTCATTCAGCAGCTTGTCGATGGCCGTGGCGGCGGTGACGATGTCCTTCAGCAGCGTCGGCCCCGAGATCAGTTTGTCGGTGGCCATCTTGCCGATGCGCAGGAGTTGCTTGTCCTGGTCGAGGTTCCCCTCGGTGTTGTACCCCTCGACGAGGGCACCGAGCGGCCGGATGTCGGACCCGTTGCCCTCCTCGCGGTACTTCCTCGCGGCCGTGTGGGCCGGCTGCACCTCGTTGTCCCGGAAGTTCTCCATCTGCTTGAGGTCAAAATGCTTGACGTCGGCTTTCTCACCGGCCATGGGACGTCCTCCTGCGATTCTGCGCCGGGCGGTTCGCTGCCGGGCTGGGACACGGACGAACGCCGGGGCTCGCCCTCCGGAGATACGGAGAGGAGCCCCGGCCGAGACCTAGCGGGCCCGCACACTGCCCCAGTTGTCGGCGCTCTTGCGCTCGTCACGGGAGTGATTGTCGTGGATGCTCTGCACCAGCTGACCGCTGTCGCCGAGGAGCATGGCCATGTTCTTGGTGGCCTGGTCCCACTCCGCCTGGACCCCGCGGTACATCTGCTGGTCATCACCCTCCCAGGAGGTCACGAGCGGCTGAAGCTCGTCCTCCAGGTTGTTGAGGGTCGTGATGATCTGCTGAGTCTGGTTCTTCAGCTCCTCGATCGCGTTCCGGACCGTGGAGTACTGCACATCGATGATGCCGTCGGCCATGACGTCTCCTCTCGGGTGGCCGGGCGCGAGGGCCCGGCGTGCTCACGGGTTCCGGCCTCCCCGGAAGGGGCCGCTGCCGTGGGTGGATCAGCGCAGTGCTTCGAAGACACCCTGGCTGGTCTTGCTGTTGAGCACCTCGGTCAGGTCCTGGTTCTCCTTCGCCAGGCGGTTGGCCGAGGTCACGTTGTCCTGAAGCGCGTCGATCATCGTGCTGATCTGGACGACGACCTTCTGCGCCTCGGAGTTCCAGCTGCGGAAGAGCTTCAGCAGGGCCTGGCCCTCGTCGCCGCCGACGCCCGAACGTGCCGCGATCTCAGCGACGTTGTTCTGGATCTTCTCGACTGCGCTGCGGGCCGACTCCAGGGAGGAGACGCCCCCCAAGCCCTTGGCATAATCCGCTTTCCTCGCGCCAGTGTCCGCCATGTCGCGCTCCCTTCGTTCAGGCCGGTCTTGTTGCGCCGTTGCACACTGAGGCTAAAGAGAACCCAGCGTTCCGCGCAACGCGTGTGGGGAAGATTTGAGCATAGGTCAGTTCAACAGAATCCTTACATGGCAACGAAGTTGTCCCAATGTTTCCGTGGGGTGAACCCGTGCGCCCGAACCTGCATCAGCCGAGGGATGCCAACCCGCCGCAGGGCAACGCGATACGGCGGGAAAACGGGCAGGCAAAGCAGGCGAACGGTCATCCGGGCGGCCCGTTTCCGGTGCTGCACGCGCGTCCGCGGGATTCCGCGGGCAACAGCCGCCCGAATATCTGAGCTTTATCTGAGGTTTCCCCGTCGCGTTCGGCCGTGAAAAACCGGCCCTGCGGCGCGGAGTTATCCGCCCGCCACCTTTTTCCATTTCTTCGATGCCGTATGCACCGTTTGCCTGGATCAGGGTGCGGAGTCGGCTGTGTCCGCTGCGCGGGGAGCGCCCCCGGCGTCCGCCTTGTCCGCTGCCTCGTTCCCCCCCGGCGCTTCGGCACCGCACTGCGGAGCCGTGACCCTGGGCTTCGCGGCGCCGGAGGCTGCGGCCGGGTCGAGGTCCGCGCCGGTCGGAAGCGCTGCGAGCAGCGGTGCCGGGACCGAGCCGATGTCTCCGTCCGCGTACCCGAGGGCGGCCAGCGAGTCCTTGGCCGGGACGCGGTACTTCACGCCGTTCTCCGCCACCAGATAGGTCGTCCCTGCGTGCGCCGCGCCGCTGGCGTGCAGGGCGCGGACCAGGGCGCCGTGCCCTGGCCGTACCACCGTGGCGTCCGTCCTGACACAGGCAGGGCTCAGCGGTTGGGCGGTGCCCTCCGAGACCACGACCGGGGCGAGCCGGGTCAGCGGGACCAGCACCGACTTGATCCGGGTGCCGCCGCTGTCGCCGTCCACCTGCGCGCAGAGCGCGGTGCCGCGGGGCGCGGACTGCGGGACCGGCGGCGTGTCCGGCAGCTCCGCGGACCCGGCGGCGACCGAGTCCTTCGCCCGGTGTGTGCGCAGCGCGTCCGCGCCCACTGCGCGCGCCTCGGGCGACTGCCCCTGGTAGGCGTCCTTCTGGGTGGCCGGGTCGCCCAGCACCAGGGCCGCGCCGAGCCGGGTCAGCGGCACCAACCCGTCCTTCTGCAGCAGGTGGTAGGTGCTGCCGCCGCCGGGCACACTGACGTTGAAGACCTGCCCGATCCGGCTGGCTTCGCCACCGAGAACCGGGCCTTCCTCACCGCGCCCCGGAACCGCGGGCGGTTTCAGGGCAGGGCCGGGCGCCAGCGCGTCGAGGAAGGCCGCCGAGACCGGCATCGGCGTCTCCGAGCCGTAGCCGAGGGCGTTGCGGGCGTCGGAGGCGCGGTCCAGAGGCAGCCTGCTGCCCCGCCACACCAGGTACTCGCTGTCGCCCGGACCGTGTACGAGCACTCCGCGGTCCCCGCCGATGCCTTGGGAGTCCAGTGGCGCCCCGGCGACCACGGTGGTGACCCCCGGCTTGTCCACACCGGTCCCGGCCACGGAGCCGGAGGTGCTGGGCAGCGCCCCGTCCGGACCGGTGACGCACATGTGCCAGGCGCCGCCGTCGAGCTGGCCGGGGCCGGGCACGGCGTCCGGTGCCCCGGGTATGCCCGCCGGCGTCCCCACGGGGACGTCCTGGAGCGAGGCGGTGGCGACGTCAGCGGTCGCCAGGTCGGAGCCGCCGATCAGCCGCGCCGAGGCATAGTTCCGCACCGGGTGCAGTACGCCGTCGGTGCCGGTCCACAGGTACCGGGCACCGGTGTCGCGGTTGACCACCAGGTGCTCACCGTCACGCCAGCCGTCGTTCCCTCCCGGGCGCAGCAGCCCGAAGACGGTGGCGCCCGCGCCGATCAGGACGGTCACCAGGACGCCGAAGACCACCCCTCGGGTGGTGCGCCCGAGGGGACTCTCCGCGGCGTCCGGATCGGCCGTCAGCAGCCCCGAGCTGAGCCTGCCCATCATGAAACTGTGGGCCTGTACCTGGTCGCGCTTGGACTGCACTGCCTCTCCTCAACAACTCGTTCCCATGTCCCGGCGTGCGGGTGTGATCAGCCGAACAGGCCGCGCAGCCAGCCGAAGAGGCCCGCCACCCACAGGCTGAGCGGCAGCAGCGCGACGGCGAAGAGGGTGTGGGCCAGTTCGGCCGCACGGCCCCAGTACGGCAGCATCCGGCGGCCGGGCACCGTCCAGGAGGCGGTCACGAGTCCGGCCGCCGCGGCGAGCAGCACCGCGAAGACCACCAGGCGCCCGTCGCCGTCGCTGTCCACCGCCCAGGCGCGGGCGAGCAGCAGCAGCCCCCAGATTCCGGGCACCGCCAGGGTCAGCCGCTGCCCGATGTGCACCAGGCCGCGGGAGTGCAGGAGCAGCAGCAGGCTCAGTGCGAGCGCGGTCAGCACCTCGGGCAGGTCGGGGTGTTCGGCGAGGACGGCCAGGGCGGCCGCGGCGATGATGCCGGTGGCGGCGAAGAGCGCGGCGACCCAGCGCCCGGCGAGTTCGGTGCGCTCGGCGACCTCGTCGCCCGCGTACGGGTCGATGCCCTCCTGGAGCTGGCCGGCGGTCGACGGCAGCGCGGGCATCCGCATCCCGGCCAGCTTGAAGGCGAACGGTGCCACCGTCCCGGCGGCGAGCGCGACCACCGCCGCCACCAGCGCCACCGCGGCCGGCGCACCCAGGCCCGTGTACCCCATCAGGGCCCCGGCGATCGCGGTGGCCACCGAGACCACGGCTGTGGCCAGCAGGGACGGGGCGCCGACCGCCGTGGCGGCGAGCGCGATGACCGCGCCGCCCGCGCCCGCGGCGCCGGCTGCGAGCAGCCGTGCGCCCACCACCTGTGCGGCGTCCGGGCCGGTCACGTCGCCGCCGGGCAGCACCCAGCCGGCCAGCGCCAGGCACGGAGCGACCAGCAGGCCGAGCGCGGTCGCGGAGAGGCGGTCGCCGACCGCGCGGCTGGCGGAGCCCGCGCCCGCGAGCAGCAGCATTCCGGCCACTGCCGCGCAGGCGGCCCGGACTGAGGCGGAGCCGGTCACCCCCGGCCAGAACACCAGCAGGAGGGCAACCGCCACGGTCGCCACCGCTGTGCCCACGAACAGGCTCCGAGCCGCTCCGGGGTGCCAGGTGTGCAGCCGCCGGCCCGCGGTGTCGGCTATCCCGTCCACCAGGTCGTCGAGTCGCGCCTCGGGCAACGCCTCGGTGTGCGGGCGCAGGTAGAGCACGTCACCGTCGGACAGCCCGGCGCGGGCCAGGGTGGTCTCCTCGTCGAGCGGGGCGTCGCCCAGCCGCTGGAGCACCCAGCCCGCGTGGTCCAGTCCGGCCTCCTCGGCCTCCTCGCCGACATAACGCAGCAGCGTGGGCAGCAGATCGGCGACCGGAACATCGGCGGGCACGGCCAGATCAACGGTGACGCTCGGCGCACGTACGGTCAGGCGGCACGATTCGGCCACCGCACTGTCGGTCATCAGCTGAACTCTCGGCTTCCGTGGAGGCTTTGACAGGAGGTTTCCCCCCGGGGCGAGGGGATGTGCGAACAGTGCGGAAGGTCCGCACGGCCGGGAACGGCTGCCTGGCAAGGAAATTACGTCGGCGCACCCGGCGACGACCGGCCCCGCGTGGACAGTTCGCGTTCCGTGAATGCAGACTACTGCCTACGACCACCGGGTCGTATTGCGGACCGGACTCTCTATCCGGTATGCAATTGGCCATCAAGGGAGTTGCTCCTCCCCCGCTGTCCGCCCGAAACATTCACCCGGCGTTCACCGCGTCACGCGGGACCCGGAGAATCAGCACGGTGCGGTCTTTCCCACTACCGGGTGCACCGGTATTCGGTACGGGCCGGAAAGCCGTAAAACCGGAGGTTCTGTTCCTTGAGTGTGGTGCTGTTTCGTCGGCCGGCCCGTCGGCGCGGACCGGAGATGCCCGAGGGGCAATTGACTCTCCAGGAGCCGCCAGTCCTCGCTGAGAGCGTGCCGGACACTTCGGCGATATGGACTTATTTGCCGATGGCACTGATGTCGGTGTCGATGATGCTCATGTTCCTGCGACCCGGCGGCGGGAACGGCGTCTTCATGTATCTGGCGATGGGCGTCATGGCGCTCTCCGCCGGTGCCATGCTGCTGGGCCAGCTGATGCGCCGCTCCAGCGAGCGCAAGCAGCGTCTCAGGGGCGAACGCCGCGACTACCTGCGCTACCTGGCGCAGACCCGCAAGCGGGTCCGGACCACCATCGCGGAGCAGCAGCGGGCGCTCGCCTGGCGCCACCCGGAGCCCAACTCACTCCGCTCGCTGGCCCGCACCTCGCGGCTGTGGGAGCGCCGCCCGGCCGACGAGGACTTCGGTGAGGTCCGTCTCGCCGTGGGTGAACAACAGCTCGCACTCACCCTGGACCCGGTCTCCACCCGCCCGGTGGAAGACCTGGAACCCCTCTGCGCGCATGCGCTGCGCCGCTTCATCCGCGCCTACTCCACCATCCCCGAACAACCCCTCGGCCTCTATCTGCGCTCCTCGGCCCGGATCATGCTGCGCCCCGAGGAGGCACCGGACCAGGAGCCCGCCGGGCCTGGCGCCCGGTCGCACGGGGAGAGCGGCGGGGCGGAGGCCGGCCGGGCCGTCGACCCCGGCACCGATGCGGTACGCGCCCTGGTGCGTGCCGTGCTCGGGCAGCTCGCGGTGTTCCACGCGCCCGAGGAGCTGTGGCTCGCCTTCTGCGTCAGCGACGAGCGGCGGCCCGACTGGGAGTGGGTCAAGTGGCTGCCGCACACCCTGGACCCGCACGAGGAGGACGGCGCAGGACACGTCCGCCGGATCACCGCCGATCTCAACGAGCTGGACGACCTGCTCGGCGCCGACTTCGCCGAGCGCCCGGACTTCGACCCGGACGCCCGCCCCGGACGCGACGAGCCCTACACGGTCGTCATCCTGGACGGCGTCACGGTCCCCGAGGGGCACCGCTGGGAGGGGCACGGCTACCGCAACGCCCTGGCCCTCGACATCTCCGGGGCGCTGCGCTGGCGACCCGGCCGCAACACGCTGCGGCTGACCGTCGGTCCCGACGAGGTGAACCTGGTGCGCACCGACCGCAGCCGCAAGGAGCGCTCCGTGCCGCTCGGCCGGCCGGACCGGCTCGGCCCGCTCGGCGCGGAGGCCCTGGCCAGGATGGTCACATCCCGCCGGATGAGCCTGGGCACCGACATCGCCCAGCCGCTCGACACCGATGTCGAGCTGACCACCCTGCTCGGCATCCCCGACCTGCACCGGCACGACCCGCAGACCCTCTTCGACCGGCACACCGGCTCCGCCCGGCTGCGGGTACCGATCGCGGTCGGCGTGGACGGCCGCCCGGTGGAGCTCGACATCAAGGAGTCCGCGCAGGGCGGCATGGGCCCGCACGGCATGCTCATCGGTGCCACCGGTTCCGGCAAGAGCGAACTCCTGCGCACCCTCGTGCTCGGCCTCGCCCTGACCAACTCGTCGGAGACCCTCAACTTCATCCTGGTCGACTTCAAGGGCGGCGCCACCTTCCTCGGCCTGGAGGAACTCCCGCACACCTCCGCCGTCATCACCAACCTCGCGAACGAAGTCGCTCTGGTGGAGCGCATGCAGGACGCCCTGCACGGCGAACTCATCCGCCGGCAGGAGCTGTTGCGCTCCGCCGGCAACTACACCTCCGCCCTGGAGTACGAGCGGGCCCGCGCCGCCGGGGCGGACCTCGCCCCGCTGCCCAGCCTGTTCGTGGTGGTCGACGAGTTCAGCGAACTGCTGTCCGCCCACCGTGAGTTCATGGATCTGTTCGTGATGATCGGCCGCCTCGGCCGCTCCCTCGGGGTCCACCTGCTGCTCGCCTCGCAGCGCCTGGACGAGGGCCGCATGCACCAGCTCGAGAGCCATCTGTCGTACCGCATCGGCCTGCGCACCTTCTCCGCCATGGAGAGCCGCGGCGTGCTCGGCGTGCCGGACGCCTACGAGCTGCCGGCCCAGCCGGGCAGCGGCTACCTGAAGTCCGGCGTGGAGGCCCTGACCCGGTTCCGCGCCGCCTATTCCTCGGGGACGTACCGGCGCCGCACCGGCGCGGTGGTGCAGGCCCGGGTGGCCAGCCAGGTGGTGCCGTGGACCAGCGGCTGGGTGGTGCCCCGCACCCTGGAGCCGGCGGCCGAGCCGGAGACCGAGGAGACGGGTGACGAGGAGGCCCTGCTCGATGTGGCCCTCGACCGGCTGCGCGACTCAGGTCTCGCCGCCCACCAGGTGTGGTTGCCGCCGCTGAAGGAGCCTTCCCCGCTGGACGCCCTGCTGCCCGGCATCGCCCCCGATCCCGAGCGCGGCCTCACCGCCTCCGGCTGGTCCGGCGCCGGCAGGCTGCGGGTCCCGGTCGGCCTCGTGGACAAGCCCTTCGAGCAGCGCCGCGACCCGCTGGTCGTGGACCTCTCCGGAGCCGGCGGCCACGTCGCCGTCGCCGGCGGCTCGCAGAGCGGCAAGTCCACCCTCACCCGCACGCTGATCACCGCTCTCGCCCTCACCCACACCCCCGCCGAGATCCAGTTCTACTGCCTGGACTTCGGCGGCGGCGGCCTCTCGCAGCTCGCCGCTCTCCCGCACGTCGGCGGCGTCGCGGCACGGCTCAACCCCGAGCGGGTGCACCGGGCCGTCGCCGAGGTGATGACGCTGCTCGCCCGCCGCGAACAGTTCTTCGTGGACCACACCCTCGACTCCATGCAGTCCTACCGCCGCCGCCGGGCCGCCGGGGAGTTCCCCGACGAGCCCTTCGGCGACGTGTTCATGGTGGTCGACGGCTGGTCCACGGTCCGCCAGGACTACGACGACCTGATCCCGAAGTTCAACGAACTCGCCGCCCGCGGGCTCAACTACGGCATCCACCTGATCATCACCACCACCCGTTGGGTGGAGCTGTCCGCCCAGGTGCGCGACCAGGCAGCCACCCGCCTCGAACTGCGGATGGGCGACCCGATGGACTCCGAGATCGACACCCGCAAGGCCCGCTCGGTGCCGCGCAGCGGCGGCCGGGGCATCACCTCCGACAGCAAGATGCACTTCCTCGCCGGCCTGCCCCGGCTGGACGGCAGCGGCTCCCTCGACGACCTCGGCGAAGGCGTCGCCCACCTGGTCGCCGAAGTCTCCCGGCACTGGTCCGGCGCACCCGCCCCGCAGGTCCGGATGCTGCCGCACCGGCTCCCGCTCGCCGAACTCCCCGCACCCGAGCCCACCGAGGGCGGCGGCATGCGTCTTCCGCTCGGCATCGACCAGGACTCCCTGGAGCCGGTCTGGCACGACTTCAGCCGTACGCCGCACATGATCGCGGTCGGCGACACCGAGAGCGGCAAGACCAACCTGCTGCGCCTCGTCACCAAGGGCATCACCGCCCGCTACACCCCGAACGAAGCGAAGATCATCGCGGTGGACTACCGCCGCACCCTGGTGGATGCCATCCCGGAGGAGTACCGCATCGGGCACGTGATCTCCCTGGACAACCTCAAGGACACCATCGAGGGCGCCGCCCGCGCGCTGAAGACCCGCGTGCCCGGCGCGGACATCGCACCCGGTCGTATGCGCCAGTGCGACTGGTGGACCGGCCCGCGTCTCTTCGTCCTGGTCGACGACTACGACATGGTCTCCGGCAACTCCTTCCAGAGCCCCTTCGAGCCGCTCTTCGAGAGTCTGACCCTCGGCTTCGAGATGGGCCTGCACCTGGTCGTCGCCCGCAGCGCGATGGGAGCAGGCCGCGGCCTCAGCGATGCGCTCATCCGGCGCCTCGACGAGGCCAACAACCCCGCCGTCCTGCTCTCCTGCCCGCCGACGGAAGGCCGTCTCTTCGGCAACGCGAAGCCCCTCAACCTCCCCCCGGGCCGAGCCCTTCACATCGCCCGCCGCAAGCCGCGGCTGATGCAGACGGCGCTGGTCGAGGAGAACCAGGGGCAGTAGAGCTGAGAGAACACGACGACACCCTCCCGCGGAGCTCCTCGGGAGGGTGTCGTGCTTCCGGCTTCAGCCGTCGTGCTTCGGGCTCCAGCTCATTGCGTTCCCGTTCCGCCCGCTCCCGCCGGGCGCCAACCCCGGGCGCGGGCCCGGGAAACGGCGAAACCTGCCCAGAGGACGGCGAGGACGGCGGCGGAGCCGAGGAGGACGAGGAGCGTGGCACGGCTGGTGGCACGGTCGGCGGCAGCGGTGTCCCGTACGGTCACGGGATCTGCGGCGCGCTCACCGCCGGCGGACGAAGCGGGGGCGCCGAGCACCGTGGTGACGGCGGCATAGGGGTCGAGCTGCGGGATGTCGGCGGGGTAGGCGGTGGCTGTCAGACGGCGGATGACGTCGTCGGGCGCCTCACCCGGATAGGCGGCACGGACCACCGCGACGGCCCCGGCCGCGTAGGCGGTCGCCACCGAGGCGCCCGCGCCGAGGTAGTGGCCGTCGCCGCGCGGGCCGCCGGAGACCACCCCGGCGCCGGGGGCCACGAGGTCGATGCCGTCGGTGCGCAGGGAGCCGTCCGGGCGGACGCCTGCGGGAAGCATGTCGGCGACCGAGAGGACGCCGGGTTCACCGGCCGGCCAGTAGGTGCGGGACGGGATCTCGTCCGTGCCGTTCCGGGGCGGGTCCGGGGTGGCCGCGGCCACCACCACCACGCCCGCGCGGCGGGCCTCGGCCACCGCACGGGTCATCGCCGCGTCCCGGCGGGGCAGGGCGACCGCGACCGCGATCACGTCGGACCGGGCCGCGGTCGCCTCGCGCAGCGCCTCCGCCACCAGGGCGGGGCTCGCCTGCCCACGCGGGTCGGTGCCGCGCAGGGCCAGGATCTTCGCGTTCGGGGCGACCCCGGCCAACTGCGGGGCGGATCCGCCGGTCCCGGCGATCAGCCCGGCCAGGAAGGTGCCGTGCCCGACGCAGTCGTCACCGGCCGTGCCCCCGGCCGAGACCCGGCCGTCGAGCCCGGCGGCGCCCGTGGCGACTCCGGTGTCGATCAGTGCGACGGTCATGCCCTCACCCGTGCTGTGCCCGTGCAGCCGGTCCAGGTCGAGGCGCTGACGTGACCAGTCCTGCTTCTTCGCCTTCTCGCGGGAAGCGGGAGTGCAGGTCGCCTCATCGGCCTCCGGATCGAGTGCGGAGGGCATACCGGGCAGTTCCTGGCCCTTCGCCCCATCGGCCGCCGGTACGCGCGAGGGGGGCGCCGCCTGGGCCGGAACGGCCGCGGGCAGCAGCAGGGCGGCGGCGATACCGGCGCCGGACAGCAGGCGGGCGGCCCCGCGGACGGGCGGCCTCACCGGGGAGCCACCTTCGGCGCCACGGCCGTGACGTCCTCGGGGCGGAGGATGCGCAGGTCGTCCAGGGTGGGCGCGGCCAGCGAGCTGAGCCGCCCCGCCTGGCGGGTGACCATCGACTCGACCACCTGGCGGGCCAGACGGGCGTTGCCGAACGACCGGTCCCTGGGCAGCGCGTCGAAGTACTCCTTGAGCAGCGGGCCCGTGCCTGGTCCGCATTCGTAGCCCATGTTCGCGGCCTGGGCGCGCACGATGGTGACCAGTTCCTCGGAGGAGTAGTCGGCGAAGGCGATCCGGCGCGGGAAGCGGGAGGCCAGGCCCGGGTTGGAGCCGAGGAAGCGCTCCATCTCGTCGGTGTAGCCGGCGACGATGACGACCACCTCGTCGCGGTGGTCCTCCATCAGCTTCAGCAGGGTGTCCACCGCCTCCTGGCCGAAGTCCGCGCCGCCCCCGCGCGGGGTGAGGGTGTACGCCTCGTCGATGAACAGCACACCGCCGCGTGCCCGTTCGAAGACCTCGCGGGTGAGCTGGGCGGTGTGGCCGATGTAGCGGCCGACCAGGTCGGCGCGGGCGGCCTCGATCAGCTGGCCCCGGTCGAGGATGCCGAGCTGGGTCAGGACCTCCCCGTACAGACGGGCGACCGTGGTCTTGCCGGTGCCGGGCGGGCCGGTGAAGACCAGGTGATTGCTGAGCGAGGGGACCGGCAGCCCGGCAGCGGCCCTGTGGCGGGCCGTGGTGATGAGGTTGACCAGGTCCGCGACCTCGCGCTTCACCTCGGCCAGACCGATCATGTCGCCGAGGCGGGTCAGCGGGTCGTCGTCCGGCACGGCGGTGTCGGTGGCCGCCGCGGCGGCGGTGGCGGAGACGTCGTCCGGCAGCAGCAGCCGAAGATCGTGCTCACTGACCTGCGGCTGCGTGGAGAGCCGGACCGCCTGCCTGTCCACCATTTCCTCGAACACCCCGCGCGCGGCGCGGCCGTTGCCGAAGCCGGCGTCCCTCGGCATCGCCCCGAAGTGCGCGGCCAGGGCCGCCGCCGTTCCCTCGCCCAGCTCGTACTGGTGCTGGGCGCACATGCTCTCCATGATCGCGACCAGGTCGGGCACCGAGTAGTTCTCGAACTCGACGGTCCGGGAGAAACGGGAGGCCAGGCCCGGGTTGGAGCCGAGGAAGGATTCCATCTCCCGGGAGTAGCCGGCCGCGACCACCACCACGTCGTCGCGGTGGTCCTCCATCAGCTTCAGCAGGGTGTCCACCGCCTCACGACCGAAGTCCGCGCCACCGTTACCGCTGTCCGAGGTGAGGGTGTACGCCTCGTCGATGAACAGCACACCGCCGAGAGCCTTCTGGAAGGTCTCGGTGGTCTTGATCGCGGTGCCGCCGACGATCTGCGCGACCAGGTCGGCGCGTGAGACCTCCACCAGGTGCCCGCTGCGCAGCGAACCCAGCTCGGCCAGGATCGCCCCGTAGAGGCGGGCGACGGTGGTCTTGCCGGTGCCGGGCGGGCCGGCGAAGATCAGGTGTCTGCTCATCGGCGGAGCGGACATGCCGAGCTGTTCGCGGCGCTGGGCGAGCTGGGTCAGGTTGACCAGGGTGCCCACCTGCTGCTTGACGTTCTCCAGGCCTATCAGCGCGTTGAGCGCGCCGAGCGGGCCGTCCGCGCGGTCCGGCGGGGGCGCGTCCGCGGCGCCGGAGCCCGCCGGGTCGGTGTTCTCGGCGCTGCCGGTGCCCCAGGCGTCCCGCTTGCCGTTGCCCACGCTGTTCAGGCCGTCCACTGCGAGCCGTTCGCCGGGCGCGGTCTGCACCAGGCCGCCGCCCTCGTTCTCCCGGGCGAGGCAGTTGACGAGCGAGACCGGCGCGGTGGACTCCACCCGGAAGCCGTCCTGAGCGCCGCCGGTGGCCTCGCAGCCACTGAGCGAGGCGAGCGCGCCCTCCCGGAGCAGGAAACCGTGCCCCTTGGGGGCGTGCACCGCGGTGCGGTTGGCGGTCAGCTCGCCGCCCGCGGCGACTACCACGCCCTCCTCACCGGATATCTCGACGCGGAAGTCGCGGACGGTAACATTGCCCCCGTCCTCCACGACCAGGCCGCTGGTGGCGGTGTCGGAGACCCCGCCACCGGCCAGGTAGAGGGTGCTGCCGGAGGCCACGCGCACACCCGCGCCCTTGGGCCGGACGATCTCGCAGTCCTCGACGCGGCCCCGGGCGTCCCTGGTGGCCGCGATGCCGTCGCCGGAGGGCTCCACCAGCCGGGCCCGGCGCAGCAGCGGGTTGGCGCCGCCGAGAACCGCGACCGCGGGCGAACCGCCGATCACCTCCAGGCGGTCCAACTCCGGCGCCGAGTCCTCCTCCAGCAGCAGCCCTGCCCCGTCGCAGTCGCGGACCGTCAGTCCGGTGAGCGCCGGGGAGGCGGCCCCGGCGACCCTCACGGCCGCGCCCTGCGCGCCGTCCACCCAGCAGTCCTCGAAGGTGCCACGCGCCCGGTCGGTGACCAGCACGCCGTGGCCGCGGGTGCGCGAGACGCGGCAACGGCGCAGCACCGGGTCGGTGCCCCCGGCCAGCGCGATCCCGTTCCCGGAGGCACCGGTGACGCGGACGTCCTCGAGCGTCGTACGGCCCGCGCTGCTCAGGTGCACACCGGTGCTGGTGTCGTGCACCACGGTGCGGACCACCGAGACGGCGCAGTTCTCCTCCAGGGCGATGGAGGGCTTGTCGGTGGAGGAGATGTCGCAGTCCTCGACGCTGCCACGGGCCTCGCCGTTGGCGAGCAGGCCGTTTCCACGGGCGCCGCGCACCGTGCAGTCACGGATGCGTGCCTCGCCCTGCTCGGCGAGGACCAGGCCACTGGTGCCCAGGTGCTCGAACGTGCAGGACTCCACGGTGGTGGGCGCGTTCGAGGTCACCACGATGCCCGCGCCCTGCGGATTGCTCACCCGGCAGTCGCGCAGCGCGAGGGAACCCGTTCCCCCGGCCATCATCGCGGTCCAGGCGGCGCCGACGATCTCGCAGCCGTCGAACGCGGCTTGACCCCGCCGCACGTCCACGGTCGGGAGCTCGGCGTCGCCACCGCGCAGGGTGAGCTCGGAGAACATCACGGCGTCGGCGCGCAGCGCGACCACGCTGCCCGAACGCGGCCGGATCTCCACAGTGCCCCGCCCCTCGGCGGCGGTGAGGGTGACCCTGGTGTGGATCACGAGGTTCTCCGCGTACGTCCCGGGCCGGACGCTGATGAGCGCACCGGTACGGGCAGCGGCGAGTGCCTCACCGATCGTCCGGTAGCGGTCCCTGCTATCGGGCCCGACCGACAGTACCTGGCGCGACACGCACCAACCTCCTTGCTACGGCAACGTCTTCAGCGAGCGTCCCCCTGTTCGCCGGGGACGCGTGTCGGGGAGCCGACGGTGCCATCATGCCTCGCCCCGGGACGTGCGGGTTCCGGGAGCGGTGCTCTCGGCCACGAGGCGTATCGGTCAGGTGCTCCACTTCTGGGCGTCGGCGCCGTTGCAGGTCCACAGTTGCAGCGGGGCCCTGTTCTCCCGGTTGCTGGCCTTGATGTCGACACACTTGCCGACGACGGTGTTGACCAGGTCGTGGCTGGCGTTGAGTGCGAACTTCTGGGCGTCGTTGCCGTTGCACCAGGCGATCTGGATGACGGTTCCGACGTTGAAGTTCGCGTTGGCCACGTCCAGGCACTTGCCCTGGATCCGGATGGTGCCGTCGGACGCGAACTGCCATTTCTGCGCGGGGGCGTTGTTGCAGTCCCACACGTGCAGCGCCTTGCCGTCGCTGAAGTCATGACCCGGTACGTCGATGCAACGGCCCGAGAGGTGGCTGCGGAAGGAGACGGGGGCGCTGAGGGTGACGGCCGGAGCGGCGGCCGCCGGCTGGTTCTTGGTGCTGCCGGACTTCTGCTCGGCGCTCTGCTTCTTCGGCGCGGCCGGCTTCTCGGCCTCGTCCTTCTTCTCCCCGGCCTTGTCCGTGTCCGGCGCCGGAACCGACTTGGGCGCCTGCTGCACCGGCTTCGCGGGCTTCTCGGACGTGGCGGGGCCCTTCGTGCTCCCGCCCGGGGTACCGGTCTCGGTGGGTGTCACCGCGAACTCGCCCGGCGTCTCCTGCCCGCTTCCCGTGAGCACGGTCCCGGCCGCCACCGTCGGCTGCTCGGGGTCCTTGTCGTCGTCCGCCGCGAGCACCAGGAACGGCACCGACACGAGCAGCGCCCCCGCGATCGCGGCCCCGGCCAGCACGGCCTTGCCCGGCCGTCCCACCGGCCCGGTCTGCTGCGGCCGGCCGATGGCGGTCGCGGTCATGGTGCGCACGAGCCCGGGCAGCCGGCTCTGGGCAGCGGCAGCGGCACCGGGGTCGGCTTCGGACCGGGTCCCGGAGGTGGCCCCGGTCTGTGGCTCGGTCTCGGACCCAGGCTCGGACGCGGACCCGGCGGTCGCGCCCTCTCCGGTCTTCTTCTCGGCCTCGCCGGACTCCGCACCGGCCTTCGGCTTCTCTTCCGCCTTACCGGCCTCCGCACCGGCCTTCGGCGTCGCTTCCGCCTTGCCGGCTTCCGCGCGGGCCTCTGCCCCGGTCTTCGCCCCTGCCGGCTCGGACTTGGGCTCAGGACCGGACTTGGGCTCGGTCTCGGACCTGGGCCCGGTCTCGGACCTGGGCTCGGCGAGGGCGGCCGCAGCCGTCTCCTCGCTCTCGGAACCGGACTCCGCGCGAGCCCGCGAGGAGGCAGGGGGTTGCTGAGCCGAACGCGTCACGGGGTTCTCCCTGTGGTGTGGGGCCAGGGTTCAGATGGGATGTCGGCCCGGTCCGCGGAGAGGCCCGCGGCCGGAGCACCGGCATGATCCGCCGCGCCGGAAGGTGTTTCGGGACGCTCTTCCGCAGGCGTCCTCTCGTCACCCACCGCGCGGGCGGGGGCGAGCAGACTGTCCGCCGGGACGAGCAGGGGTGCCGCGGCACCGGCGTTGACCATCAACAGCGTGCCGGGGTCGCTCAGTGAACGGGCCAGTTCTCCCGCAGGCAGCGTGTCATGGTGAAGTGCCGTGGACATGAACTCGTGTGCCGGTGAGGTGAACAACAGCACCACAGGGGTTCCGTCCCGCCCGGCGGCCGTGAGCGGCCCACCGTCCGGTCCGCGCACCACTGTGATGTCGGCGTCCGCGAGCGCCGCGAGCGCCGCTTCCACCGTGCCGTAGCCGGTGGCGGCTCGCTGTGCCGCAGCGTCCACCGGGTCGGTGGGCTCGGGCCAGCCGAGCATTCGCGCCGAGGGCCGGTACTCGGGGTTGGCGCGGTACTCGCCCACGCTCCCCTTGTCGTCCGACCGCCACTCCCCCAGCACCGCCCACTCCGGCGGTGTCCGCTCCTCGGCCCACTCCGGGTCCGCCACCCCGATCCAGTGCCCTGGCGCCTGGAGGGCAGCGGCCCGTACGGCCTCGGGTATCTCGGGCAGGTCGGCAACCTCGTCGGCGGCGACAGTGCGTGACTGGTGGTCAGCGGACGGGGTGGAGGCATCAGGCACGACTGACAGGGCGCCCTGCCCGCCCTCTCGCCGTTCTCCGGGCCGCATCTCCACCTGAACTCTTGGGTCCGTACGAATCCTTGAGTGCCGAACGATATGAGCGCACGCCGACATTGATCAAACCGAGGCAACAGGATGTCACACCGGCCCCACCCGTGGGCGTCCGCCTCAGCTCCGTATCGGGCCCCCGCGTGCCCGTCTGCTGCCCGAATCGAAAACGATCCGGGAGAAGTCAGGCAACAGGCGGACAAAATGGCGGGATCCTTCGGAGGGAGGAACCAACTGTGGTCACACGACGGGCTACGTTGGCTACGCCGGGGGGCCTTCGGCGGAATCCGACGACGAAGGCCGGGCGGGCCCGGCGTCCACCTCGACGCGATATCCACCAACGCCCTTGGTGCTCACTGGCGTTCACCCGACCCGGCCGCTGCTCACCGATGCCTCCGCCCCCATGAGGAGTAACCGGATGTCCCCCCAGCACCCCGCCCCCGGCACGAACACGGCAGCAGCGGCCGCTCCCGGCACGCAGGAGGCCGGATCCCTGCCGCCGTCCTCACCACCGGCCGAGGAGACGCCGGGCCCGGCCGCCGCCCCCGAGGCGGGGCCCGGCACCACATCGGCCGGGAACACCGCCGCCGCTTCGCCCCCTCCGCCGGCCGCCCCCGGGCCCGCCGAGGCATCCGAGGAGGGCGTCGGGGTGGCGACGGCCGCCGCGACGGCACCGGAGGCAAGGACCGGCACCGGGGTCGACGGCGGACGCCCCCGCACGCCGATCCTGGCGGGGGCCACCTTCCTCGGCGCCGCCCTGATCGCCATACCCCTGCTGCTGGTCGGGAGCGCGAACGACGACGGGCACGACGAAGCCGCCAAGGGACCGGCAGCGGGGAGCGCCGACACCGTTCTCAACCCGAAATCCGGCCCCGCGGCCCTCGACGACTACGTCGCCGGGAAGCCCAGTCCGTCCCCGAGCAAGGAGAGACCGAAGAAGACCGAGCCCCCGAGGACAACCGCCCCCAAGCCCGTCGCGCCCGCGCCGGAGCCGAAGGCGAGCAGCACGCCCTCGAAGAAGCCCGCGCCGAAGCCGGTCCCGAAGCCGGACTGGACCAGCGTGACCATCTCCGCGCCCAGCGTCCTGGAGGTCAATCAGGCCTGGACGACCAACCGCATCCGGATGGTCATGCAGCCCGACGGCAACCTCGTGGTCCTCAACGAGGAGGGCAAGCCCATCTGGGCGTCCATGACCTTCGGCGAGAACCACCGGGCGATCTTCCAGCCCGACGGCAACCTCGTCATCCACAACGGCGACGACCGCCCGATCTGGGCGTCCAAGACCCACGACCACGGGGGTGCCCAACTGGTCCTCCGGGCCGATGCCAAGGTGGTCGTCGTGGACAACGGCGTTGTCGTCTGGTCGACCTGACACCGCGCAGGTCTCGACCCCCTTGGGGACGAGGCGGGGTCAGGGCCGGCTCACACGGCCGCACCCCGCAGTCCTCGCCCTACCTGTCCGTGAGGTGCGCGAGCGTGGTGATGACACGTTCGGCGATGTCCGGCGGCCAGGGGAACGACGGGGCGACCGCTCGCTGATGGGCGAGCCCGTGCAGGCCGAGCCACAACGCGACCGTATCGGCTGACACGTCGGTGCTGGTCGCACAGCCGGCGGTGACGCAGTCCTGAAGGGCTTCGGCGAGTCGCCGCATGCTCGCCTGCCCCAGCGTGACCATGTCCTCCTCGGTCACGGAGCTCTCGTTCAGATCGGGCACCCAGAGTCCCCCGAACATCGTGCGGTAGCGCCCGGGGTGAGCCTCGGCGAACTGCAGGTAACTACGGCACAGAGCCATGAGCCGCTCACGAGGTGCGTCACCTTCGGCGTCCACAGCCGTGCGCAACTGCTCGTCCAGCTCGGCGAAGGCGCTGCGCACCACGGCCAGCATGATGGCGGGCTGATCGGGGAAGTGGCGGTAGATCGACGGGGCCGCGATCCCGACTCGGCGAGCGACGGAGCGCAAGGTGATGGCGCTCTCGTCACCGGTCTCGTCGAGCAGCTCCACCGCCGCCGCCACGATCTCGTCGCGCAGTCGAGCACCCTCCCCGCGACGGTTGCGTACGCGGACGCGTGTCGTTGATGTGTCATCTCCCATGCCGTTACCTTACAGCGCGAACCTTATGAGTGTTTCCCTCGCGCGCGCCTCACTGACGACCACCCCCTCGCGCGCGTTGACCAATCGAAGCCGAGCGGGCCGGAAGCGGTCAGGGATTCGCGTCGACGCCGCCTCGAACACGGCCGGCCCCTTGCCTGACCAGCAAGCCGTCACCCAGGCGAGACACCTCCCACCCCGTCGCCTTACACCGTGAAGTTCATTGCCGCACTCCCTTGCCGATCCTGAACTAACACGTATAGCCTTACATCTGTAAGCACACAGTCGAGAGCCTCAAGGACGCGCCATGAACAGCACTGTCACCACCGCCGTCACCGAGATCGTCCTGCCCGCCGCGGTCGAGCCGGAGGGCCTGGAGCTCCGGACCCGCGAGCTTCCGGCCCCGTCCAAGGGCCAGGTCGTCCTGCGAATGGACGCGACCGGCGTGTCGTTCGCCGAGCAGCAGATGCGCCGCGGCAAGTACTACGACCAGCCACCGTTCCCCTTCGTTCCCGGCTACGACGTGGTCGGCACCGTGACCGCGGTCGGCCCGGAGGTGGACGCCACGCTCGTCGGCCACCGGTTCGCCGCGGTCACCAAGACCGGCGCGTGGGCCAGCCACCTCCTTGTCGACGCCGCGGACCTGATGGCCGTACCGGACGGAGTGGACGCGGCCGCGGCGGAGACCGTGGTCGTCAACGGCATCACCGCCTGGCAGATGCTGCACCGCATCGCGAAGGTCCGCACCGGCGGGACGATCGTGGTGCTGGGCGCCAACGGCGGCGTCGGCTCCACGCTCGTGCAACTGGCCCGCCACGCCGGGATCACGGTCATCGGCACGGCGTCGGTACGCCACCACGCGACCGTGCGCACGCTCGGCGCGACCCCGGTCGACTACCGCGACCCGGGCATGTACAGCCGGATCCGGGAGCTCGCACCGGACGGCGTGGACGCGGTGTTCGACCACGTGGGCGGCGCCGGAGTGGAGCAGTCGTGGCAACTGCTCCGCCGGGGCGGGGCTTTGGTCTCGTACGGCACCGCGGCCACCAAGGACGAGGAAGGCAACTCACAGCTTCCGGTACTGAAGCTGTTCGCGCGGCTCGCCGCATGGAACTCCCTGCCCAACGGCAAGAGCGCGCAGTTCTACAACTTCTGGGCCGGCAAGCGCCGTTGCCGTGCATCCTGGCAGCAGCGGATGGGCGAGGACCTCACCCAGGTGCTGCGCCTGGTGGCCGACGGCCACCTCACCCCGCAGATCGCCGCGAGGATCCCGCTGTCGGACGCCTCCTCGGCGCTGTCGCTCGCGGAGTCCCGCACCGTCGCAGGCAAGGTCGTCATCGTCCCTGAGGCGTGACACCGTGAGCGCCGCCCCCGATTCACCGCCGCCGCACCGTGCCGTCCGCACACGCGACCGCCCGGGAGAGCGCGTGCCCCTGCGCACACCGGCCGGCAAGGCGGGAACAACCACCCCCTCGAACCATCCCCGCTGATCGCTGCGTTGGGCGCCCTGCCCGCCGTGGTGGGCGAGCAAGACCTCGTCGGCCTGTCCGGCCGGCTCGAGGCCGCCGTGGACGGCGCAGGCCGGCGCCTGAACGCCTTTCGCCGCGCCCCGTCTCGACGCTCCTCCCGACTTCGCGGGCGCCGGACGCTCGATCCGTACGGCGTGTCGTGCCCGCCGCCATTGCACGAAGACCCTGGGTGGCCGGCCCGCCGGGCCCAGTACTCCCCCGAGCCCGAACCACCAGCACACACCCAGCCCGACGCTCCACCCACGACTCCGGAGGTCTCCGCCATGTCCATCGCCACCGCCGCCACTCCGCCGGCCATCACCGGCGCTCCGGCCGCGGCACGCCTCCGGGGTGAGGTCGACAACCGGGCGACCTACGTGAGCTTCGGGCTCGCCTACCTGCTCGGCCACGGCTCCGCCGCGGCCTCCGGGGGCGACACACCCCTGCTCGGCCTGCCCGGCTGGCTGCCCATGGCCCTCCTCGGTGCCGGGCTCGCCGTCGGCACCGTCCAGGCCACCGTCGCCGCCATGCGCGCCCAGCGCACCGCCGCCGAACCCGAGGAGGTTCTCTCCGGCCGGCTCCTCGGCGCCGCCTGGGTCACCGCCTTCGCCGCCCTGTTCCTGGCCGTCACGGGCCTGACGTCCAGCCTCGGCATGCCGGATGTGCAGTCCCTGCTCTGGCCCACCGGCTCCGGCTTCGTCGTCGGCCTGCTCTACATCGCCGAAGGTGCCGCACGCCGCAACCTGCTGCACTACAGCCTCGGCACCTGGCTCGCCCTGACCTCCACCGCGGCGCTCCTCCTCGGCAGACCCGGCCTCTACTGGGTCCTCACCATCGCCGGCGGCAGTGCGTACGCCATCGCAGCGGTCCTCGAACGCCGCCGCCTCAACTCCCTCTCGGGGCGGCCCCGGTCAGGCCGGCACTGAACCACACCACCTGAGAGATCGACCCTGATCACCCACAGCGAGAGGAACACCATGCCCAGCAACAGCCCCTCGTCCCCGCCCGTTCAGCCTCCCCTGCGCCGGTCCCGAAATCGGGTACGCGCCGCCGCGGTCACGGCCTCGCTCGCGGCCGTCGGCATCCTGATCAGCACCGGCCCCGCCCAGGCGACCCCCGCTCGGACGGGAGCCGCCGCTCACCACGCCGGTGGGCTCCAGTGCCAGGGAAACGGCGTCGACCCCACCGCTCCCATCCGCTACCGGTCCGACATCGTGATCAAGGCACCGCTGAGCACCGTCTTCAAGCTGCAGACCGACGTCGAGGAATGGCCGTCGTGGCAGCCGCCGGTTCTCTCCTCGAAGCGCCTCGATCCCGGTCCTCTTCGTAAGGGCGCGCAATTCCGGTGGACGACCCCGGCACCCGCCACTCCCACCACTCCCGACACCACCCTGGAAATCACCTCCACCGTCCGGCAGCTCGACCGCGACTCCTGCATCCGGTGGAGCGGCCCCGCGATCGGCGACGGGCTGCGCATCGACGAGGGGGTCCACGTGTGGACCTTCACCAAGGTCAAGGGCGGGGTGCGCGTACAGACCGAGGAAACCTGGACCGGCGCTCAGGTGGAAGCGGACGTTCCCACCGCCACGGCGGTGCTCGGCGAAGGACTCGAACAGTGGCTCCGCGAGCTCAAGACCACCGCGGAGGCCCGCAGCGGCGGACCGTGCGCGTGACCGGTGCGGCCGGGGCGAAGACCGGCGGCGCCGACCACAAGGGCAGGTGACACGGGGCCGGTGGTCCTGCGCGACAGTGCGGGTCGACCCGGGGCCCTGCCGGCTGGACCGCCGGTTGTGCATGCGTGACGTCAGGACCCCCCGGC
>NZ_JBHWZS010000019.1:0-59302 GCF_042728155.1 Streptomyces sp. NPDC060209 | reverse complement strand
CGGCGACTACCGAGTCGGTCTGCCGGGAAACCTCCATGATCGTCGCCGGGATCCGCAGGTGACGGATCGCCTGCCGGAGACGGGTGTCGTGGGTGAAGACGATCACCTGCCGGTCCCGGGCGTAGAGGTCCAGGACGCGGGCCAGCCCGTCCACCTTCTCGGGGTCCATGGACTGGACCGGGTCGTCGATCACCAGGAACTTGAAGGGACTGTCCGGGTGGGTGGCGCGGGGAATGAACAAGGACAACGCGAGAGAGTGCAGTTCGCCCTGGCTCATGACACTGAACGCGGACGTCTCCGTGGAGTCCACGGACACATCGAGACGGACCTTTCGCGCAGCGGCGGCACCCGTCAGGCTGATGGATCCCAGCGACACGTTGCTCCGTTCACACAGGAGCTTCCAAACTGTTTGCGATTGGCCGGCGAGGGGCTTCAGGCGCACGTCGTGCAGCTCGTCGGTCATCTTCCTGAGCCAGAGGCAGATGGCCTTGGCCAGCTTGACGCGGGGTTTCGCCGACGCTGCGGCCTCCGCCTGCCGCAGCCACTGTGTGAGCCTTCCAGCCATGACCTGCCAACGGCCGTCCTGGTCGGCGAGCAGTTTCGTGGCGTCCTCACGCACCTGGTGGCAGGCGTCGCCGAGTACGGCCTCAGCCGACTCTGCCCTGCCCGCCAGCTCTCGGGGCTCGCTCACGACCCGGCACGCGGCCCAGTCTCGCCACACGGAGGCCAGGGCAGGCTCGTCGGCCTGAAGGCGGCTGGGTACCGGCTGCACGAGATCGTGGACGGCTCGGACGGCGGCAGCGAGCCCGTCCTGCGCGGCCTGCGCCTCCGTGGCCTCCCGCTGGAGCCGTGCGATCTGCACCCAGGCATCGTCGGCCCACGCCTCGTCAAGTCGGCTCGCGCTGCCGCAGAGCGGGCAATCGGTGGAGTCCGGGTGGCGCCGTCGGTGCTCCAGCGCACTCTCCAGGAGCGCGATGAGCTGGCGAGCATCCTCCGCGGCACCGAACCGGGCGTCCTCCGCAGTAGCTGCGGCGTCGCGCAGTCGCGTGACGGCAGCGCCGACCGCATCGCGGTCGGGCGCTGTCAGGCCGGCCAGTCGACGCAGTCGGGCAAGGGCGTTGTCGTCGGTGGCCTGGTGGTCGCTGAGCAGCGCACGTACGCCGTCGAGGTCCGGCTCCCGCCCACTCAGCGCAGCTACGGCACGGACTGCCCGGGGGTCGTCAAGCTCCAACAGCTCCCGCACGACGATGCCTGAGAGCTCGGTAGCATCCGCGACCGTGTCGACCAGCTGTTTGGTGTGGGCCTTCGCCGCCTTGACCGTATCGGCGAGCTCCTCCAGGCCGAGGATCTGGGCGAGCGCGTCGTGCAGCTCGGTCTGCTTCCCGTTGATCATCGCCCCGAGTTCGCTGTAGGGGAGGAACGGCCGGTAGAGCGCCAGCTTTTCGGTGTCGATGAGTTCATGCAGCTCGGCGTCGGAAGCATCGGAGCGCTCAGCGACGGTACGGGCGTCTTCGAGCCGTTCCCCCTGCCAGGTCCGTCGCACGGTGGCCGGAACGCTGCCGTCGCCGATGGAGAGTGCGACGGAGACCTGCGGGGCGGACCGGTCGTGAAGGTTGCGCCAGCCCTCAGTCCAGACCTTGGTTCGTCCCTGCCAGCGGCGGTTGTCGCCCGTCAAAGCCATCTCGGCGGCTTCGGCAAAGCTCGACTTGCCGGAGCCGTTGCGGCCCGCGATCACCGTCAGCCCGGGCTCCGGACTCAGTTCGAGCGTGGTCACGGGGCCGATGCCCCGCCATCCGGTGGCGGAGATAGAACTCAGAAACACCGGACCCGCCCCGCCCTCGATCCTCGTCCTCTGCTCGGTGGGCAACCACGCGCGGGCAAGCTCCTGAGCCTCAATGGTCAACCCCGAGTCGGACAGGCGGCTGAGGAGCAGATCACGCAGGGAAACCGACGCACCGTCGGACCGGACCTCGGCTTCTGCGGCCACATGCGTGTCGGTCATGGGTGTGCTCCTTGCCTGGAACGTCAACGGAAGGACGGGGCACACACCTTGACGCCCCGTTACATGAGTCAGAATGTATGAACCTGTTAGCGCTGTCAACATGCTTTATGGAAGGCTGGAATCGAATACGTGTACACACGTAGCCGCCCCGGACCATGTAGCTCTTCGACTCGCGACCCCCCGGACGAACACTCGTAGGTTGAGACTCCGAGCGAAGGGGAACGGCCTTGATCGACATGAACGAACGGCAGAAGGAGGTCCTCACCGGGGGGAGCCGCCTGGCCGCCGAGTGGTTCGCACGCGGCGTGGACGCCGACTACCTCACCCAGGCCCTCACGTCCGGACTCCCCGCCCAGATCGGCTCACCCATCGGCCCCGTACGCCGCCGCCTCACCGACAAACTCCCGCCCCAACTCCCCCGCACAGCTGCCTCCGCCGCAACCGAGAGCCCCGCCCGCCGTCTGATGCTCGAATGCGCCGAATGCGGCCGCCCCGGACCGCCCGCCGCCCTCCCCGACGGCCTCTGCCCGCTCCTGCCGCGCCCCCTCCGCGACCTGACGAGGCTGCCCTGAGCATGTGGCGGGGGGATCTGAGCAAGCAGCGATGCGCTCGGTCCGCATGGGGCCGCTCCGGTGGTGGCGGTGCCACGTGCTGACACCAGCCGCAATCCATACAACGCCACGGATCGGCGCAGCCGTGTGAGGCTCTCAGCTTCGGAGGGGCGCACAGACAGTGCGCGTGGCCGTTGCGGTAAAAGCCTTCACTGCCGGCGCCTGGACGGTAGTGGCAGTGCTGCGAATCAAGGTTTCGGACGGTTGGACATGTGGCTCCACACCGCATGTTCCAGCGCCCCGCGATCGTGCCCGAGTCGGTCTGCGGTCTCCTCGTAGACATGGCGCAGGTCGAGATAGGCGGTCACTCCGAGACCGGCTTCCCGAGCGAACGTGCGCAGGTGCACGTCCACGGCCACGTGTGAGCCGCCGACCAGGGAGCCCAGATAGTCGACCGTCTTGAGGCCGACGCCGTGTATCGCGAGGAGTGCGGAGCGATTGTTGTCCTGCTTCAGCCACGTGTGTAGGTCGTCACGCGTATCCACGCCGCTCGCGGCGAGAAGATCCGCGACCGCGCCAATGGCAGCGAGCTTCCTCTGGTGCTTGGTGCGGAGGACCGCGCCGAGATCTGCGTCGACCAAGCGCGCGCGAAAGCGAATCACCGTGTCCGCGTCGGGCCAAGTGCTCTGCAAGCCCTCTACACGCGGCCGGACCCATCGTTCGTAGTGCCTGGCCTGCTGGATGATCGCGTCGCAGATCACGGCACCCATGTGGTGCCATCCGGCTGCTGGCAGGAACGGGCCGTCGCCCAGAACGGCCTGCACGTGGGCGGCGAGTTCGGAGACGGCTTCCTTCTCGGTCACGGCTCATGATGGCGGGCGCCTTCCCCCGTTGTCGATAGCCGCGTCCTTGCTCAACAGCAGTTGGCTCTCCTGAATCACCGTCGCGGGAAAGCCATGTCTTCCACGATTCCGCCGCTGAGCCGCCCTCGGCACGACAGACTGGAACGAGACGGCATCTGGAGGCGGCACGTGGTGAGTCGGGCATGTGACGGTTGGGTCTATGGCCTCAAGGAGCAGACGCTCTGCTTCACCGGGAAGATCGTCGTAGACGGCGAGTGGATAGTCCGGACGAAATGCGACGCGAAGGCCAGACAGCGAGGCGCGCAGAGCAAAGCCGACTTCTCCGCCAAGATCAGCCTCGTTGTCCACGGCGACCTCAGCACCAAGATCGTGTCCGACGCCGGGCGGAACTACAGCGACACCCTTCTGGGTGCCGAGCACGAGCGCCAACACGGAAACCATGTTCATCTCGTGGACAGCAAGGGTTTCGGCGACCTGATCCACGGCTTCCCCGCACCTTGCCTGAAGCTGCGGCGCCCTCCTCGCGGCACCAGCCCTGTACTGGTGCCTCCGCAGGCGCGCTACGACGTCCTCGGGGCTCCCCTGCGAACACGACAGGTCGGCCGGCACGACAGAGAGGAGTTGGCCGTGGATCTCAGCTCCCTCGACAAGGCGACAGCGGCCCATGAGTCGACCGTCGGCGCACTCATCGCGCACCTGGCCAGCCGCGAAATCAAGGTTCACACCTATGCGAGGAACAGCCCGAAATTCGACGCGGGCTGGGCAGTCGGAACCGAGTTGTTCATCGCCGAGGTCAAGAGCCTGACGGGGACGAGCCAGGATCAACAAGTCCGCCTGGGTATCGGCCAAGTACTCGACTACGCGCAGCAACTCCGACACCGTGGCTCCGGCCATTCGATACGGCCCGTCCTGGTCCTGGAGAAGAAGCCGGCGGACGGCCGGTGGGCTTCACTCGCCCAGGCAGTCGGTATCCGGCTGACCTGGGGTCCGCGATTCGAGGGGATCTGAGCCTTCGGCCGATGCGGCTGCAGAATGGCTGCCCGAGCCTGATCACGCGTGCGAGCAGGGGCTTTTCGCCCACACGATCTCGGTGTAGGCGTCCCTGCACTTGCAGCCCGCGCCTCGGAGTAGGCCGCGACGAGGAACACCCAGCAATGCACCTGCGAAGCGCTTCGCGCTCAGGCGGTCACGGAGACCGAGCGCGTCACGAATGCAGCGAGTATCGCCATAGTGCGTACCTCAAACACTAAGTGACGCTATGTTGCTTGCGCGCAGGCTCCAGCGCGACGAAAGGTCTATTGCCATGCCCCGTCTCAACCTCGCCCACCTGACCCTCACGGCAGCCCAGAACATCCAGACCGCCGACGACGTCCGTCGTGACCCGGCCGTCATCAAGGCGGCCAAGCAGTTCGCGGAGGACAGTGTCCAGACTTTCCGCTCCGGTACTGCGCTGGCACGAGAGGTTCAGTCCTCCTGGCGTCGCCACAGCCCTCTGACCAAGGGAACCGCAACCAATGAATGATTTCAGCGCAGAAGCGATGGGCCTCGTGATCCGCGAGCGCCGCCAGGCCCAGAATCCGTCGGTGACGCAGGATGAGTTGGCTAAGCGGGCCGACTACGGGAAGGGTGGCGCGGTTTCGATCTCCCGGATCGAGGGCGGGCTCATCAGCCCGGGAGAGCACCGTCTGGCCGCTATCGCCCTCGCGCTCCAACTCACACCTGCGCAGCTCAAGCAGGAGGCGGAGGACCGAACCACGTCTCTCGCTCGTCAGCGGGGCCAGAGGCCGGTGAAGTTGCGCGACCAAGTCGCGGAGACGAAAAGACGTCACGCCGAGATCAACGAGAAAGCGGCCGAGCGGTCGAAGATCACCCAAGAATACGGGGAAGCCTTCAACCGCGTCCATGATGTCGTCCGCGACGAGTTCTTCATGAGGTTCGTGGAGCTGGCCGAGAGCATCAGCGGGGCACCCGAACCAGAGAGGCTGAGAGAGGAGGAGGCCGAGAGCACTGAGGAGGCCCCTGCGGCAATACGTATCGAGGCCATGTCCGCCGGAATCGCCAACGCGATCCGCGGTGCCGCCACTGGAGGCGCAGCCGGGGTGGCAGTGGGCGGCGCCGCAGCCTACGGTGCGTTCACCGCCGCCGCGTTGTTCGGTACCGCCTCCACCGGAGCGGCTATCTCGACGCTGTCCGGGGTGGCTGCGACCAACGCGGCTCTGGCCCTCCTGGGAGGAGGCACGCTGGCCGCGGGCGGCGCGGGCATGGCGGGTGGAATCCTCCTGCTCACCGGCATGGTCGCCGCCCCAGCGGCAGCGCTGGCGGCCGCCGGCTTCTACATCTTGAGGCAGCGCCGGAACAAGAAGGAGGAGGAACGTCTCCGAACCGAGGTCGAGGCTGCGGAAGCGGCTTTGGATCAGTCACAGCAAGGCTTCGACGCGATGATCGACGTGCTGGATCGCGCCACGGCCACCATGGAGTACGTCGAAGTCCACGGCACCCACGCTCTTGAGAAGTGGAGGGCGGGTCTGCCGCCGGAGCCCCGGGACTGGGAATCGCTCGGGCACGAGGGTCAGGAACGGTACAAGGAGTTCCTCACCGTGGCAGGATGCTTCCTCGCCACGAGCCTCATCAACGTCCCCGCTCTTCTCACGGCAACGCCCGACGACTTGCGCGACTTGGACAAGGCCATCGACGAGACGCTGAGGTACGCGGACAGGACCATCAAGTCGACCGTCTGAGTCCCGAAGTCGTTGCCACGCGCAGACCTGGTGCGATGCGCCGGCCCTGTTCGACGTACGTGGCGGGGGTCAGCCGGCTCGGCGGGGCATCGCATGATCCGGCGGCCCATCAGGGACATCTTCATGTCCTTCCCGTGCCGCACTCCGCCCAGACGGTCTTGGCGCTCGGCGGGTACGGTGCCGCGCCCCAGCGGTCGGCAAGTGCGGCAACGATGTGCAGCCCCCTTCCCCCGTCACCTTCACCGTCGAGTACCCGCCCCAGGGCGGGCAGCCGGTCACCACGTGCATCGGTGACCTCGACACGAACAGGGCTGGTCGTACTCCCCTGCATGAGACCGAGCCTGAAGTCACGCCCCCTCACGTATCCATGGAACACGGCGTTGGCGGCGAGCTCGGCGACGATCAACTCGGCGCGCTCTGTGAGCTGCGGTTCGACGCCCCAGGATCGGAGCTCGGTGACCGTCAGGAGGCGGGCGAGACGCGCGCCGCGCCTGGTGGACGAAAGCAGTTGACTGAACACGTATGCGGTGGAGTGCAGTTGCGTAGTGGTTTGGTTCACGTGGCTACGGTGACGGCTCCGCGCACGGGTCCGCGAGAGCCACACCACGTACGCAAAGTCACCGTACGGGCACTTGGAGTGGACAGTACGCCTGTGCGCCGTCACGCTGAGTGGGCCCGGACCGCGGGGAGCGCCGCGGATGTACGTGGAGGTGGCGGCGTGACGGAGATCGTCGAGAAGGATTCCGATGCGAGGGCGGAGGAGTCGGAGCGGGAACCCGATCCATCGGACAGTCTGCGGACGTTCGGTGCTGTCGTCCAGGCGCTGCGCGAACACGCGGGCCTCAGCCGGGTGGACTTCGGGGCGCAGGTCCGGTTCTCCAAACACACGGTGGAGTCAGTCGAGTTGGGGCGCCGAATGCCGGACGAGGCGTTCGTGGAGCGCGCGGAGGAGGCCCTGGGCAACACGGGTGCGCTGCGGAAGGCCGCCCGGCACCTGACACGGGGCGAGCCAGGGCTTGCGACGTGGTTCAGGCGGTGGGCCCGGCTGGAGAAGGTAGCGATGAGCCTGTGCACGTACGAGTGCCGGCTAGTGCCGGGGTTGTTGCAGTCGGAGGCGTACGCGCGGGCGGTGTTCGACAACAGCATTCCGCTACTGACGGATGAACAACTGGATGCGCAGCTCGCAGCCCGGCTGGAGCGACAAAAAGTGCTGTACGAGCGACCGACGGTTCCGTTCAGCTTCATCGTGGAGGAATCTGTCATCCGTCGAAGGTTGGGCGGGGCGGACGTGCGGCGGGACATGATCGACCGCGTACTGGAGCTCTGCGCGCCGCGCAATGTGACGCTGCAGGTGATGCCGCTGGGGACCGAATTCCATGCGTGCTTGGATGGACCGGTGCAGTTGCTGGAGACCCCGGAGGGGCGGCGGCTCGGGTACTCCGAGGGGCAACAGAACGGGCGGCTGATCACCGACCCGAAAGAGGTGAGCCTCCTCCATCAGCGCTATGACACACTGCGCTCGCAGGCCCTGAACCCCAAGGAATCGCGGGGCCTACTGGAGAGACTGCGAGGAGAGCTATGACCACCACAACGGATCTCGCCTGGTTCAAGTCCAGCTACAGCGGCACCCAAGGCGACAGCTGCGTAGAGGTCGCAGTCGGCCAACAAGCCGTCCACGTACGGGACTCCAAAGATGCGACTCGTCCGGACTTCGCTGTCGGCCGTGACGGCTGGGCGCAGTTCGTGCGGTATGCCGCAGGCGTCTGAATGCGCAGGGGCCGGAGCAATGGCTTCCGGCCCCTTGTACAACACAGCGTCAGGATTCGGGCGCCGGATTGCCACCGTGTGCGGCGAACGCTCGGGTCTGCTCCGCCTTTCTCAACGCTCCCAGTTCGATGGGACGCAGACCATGTGGCCTGCCGAGTTGCTTCAGAACCTTGTCGAGATACGGCACCGGCGTGTGGCCCGGACCAATGACGAGTGACGACAACAGAACGCCTGAGGGCGAGTCGGCGCGGTCCACACCGACAAGGATCCAAATTCGGTCGTTCACCGTGAGGTCATCGGGGTCGTGTCCTGCGGCAGCGGCGAGAAACTGCCAGCCCACGCACCGCTGGTGCTCAGCAGCGTCGATCAACGCCTTCCGAACAGCCCTCACCACAGCCTTGTGGTTGTAGCCTCGGATCGTCGCGCGGCCACCGGCCTTGTTGCCGACCGTGGCGGGTGTACGGGGTACGGGAACAGCCTTCCTCGCCGTGAGCCGACGCTCCTCCTGCGCCCTCAGACTTTGTACGACTACGTCCGTGGTCTCGCCACGTACCAGCGCGTAGGCCCTGCGCACCTCGCGCTCATGGACCTCCTCAAGCGTCCCATCCTCACTCGCATCATCCCTACCGAGCTCCGCAAGGATGTCCGCGAAGAAGCGCGGGGCACCGATTGCATCCCCTTGCATTTTCACTAGGGAGGACAAAATGGGCTTGTTGGCCGCGCGCGGATAGTCCACAGCAACAAGGAGCCTGACGCGATCCGCAGGACTGAAGTCGCCAGGAGCCGCGCCAGCATGGGGAGCAAGTTTCTCCCAGTTGATGACGCCCCGCGCATGCGCGATCTGAGTCAACTTTGCACGGAAGGCCTGAACTATGGACACCTCACGCGTCGCTCGCGCGTCAACGTGTGGTCCAGGGGCGAGTGCCGGTGTGGCCACCTCCACCGCCGCAGGGGGCTCCGGCACTTGTTCCGGAGGCTTCAGGTCCGGCCACCGCGGATCCCTGCTTTCCGCGAGCGGTGAGCACCCGTCAGTGTGAATGACGAGCCAACTCGCATCAGCTTCGCTCGGTATGGGAAGCGTACTCAGGTGGGCAATACCGTCGATGACGTGGATGCGATGCGGCTGCGGTTGTGCCGCCCCTCGGGGTAGCGAGATCCGAGCCCGGATCAGCACAGACCCTCTCGGCTGTACGTCGGCATCGTAGAGGCGACTCTCGTCGCCCTGAGCCGTCACTTCGATTCCCCCGGTAAATGCAATGGATCCCGGGAGCAACGGGAACGCCACGAGGGCTTGCGGCTCAGCCTCAGCTCGCTCGCCGTCCTGCTCAGCGAGCTGCGGCGTGACGATCCCGGTGGCATCCAGGTGTGCCTCAGCCAGTGGCACCCACTCGACGGAGTGGTCCGTCATCTGCGTACCGACGTACACCTCCCGCATGTCATCCACCGTGCGGCACTCAAAACGGATGGCATGGCCGTGCTCGCGCGCCTCGTTGTGCGCGAGCCCACTGCCTGGACCGTACGCCCAGTGGACTACTGCCGCCCCTCCGACGTGAGCTGGGGCACGCTCGTTCTGCCAGTCGCGCAGAGCGAGGCGACCCATTTGCACTCTGATCATTCGGCGCGGAGCCCCGAAACGAACCTCGACCGCACCCCCAGGTCCGAATCCGTGGTCGAGGTAATTCACCGACACCGACTGATGGCTCTGCTTCTGGAGCCACCTCCGCAGCGCCTGTCCGATGTAAAGGTGGTCGGCGCTGTCCTCACCGACCGCCGTGCGGCGGCAGTGCACGGGCGGCCGGTGTGCGAAGTGGCACTTCTTTCGCTCGCTCCGACGTACAGTCAGGATCTTTCCGCAACCGCCGAGCAGGGTCCCGCAGTAGAAGTCATCCCGTCCTCGACCGTGCATGAACCGGTCGAATCCATCGTGGTCGTACGGCAGGAAGACAGGCCAGTCGGCTTCCGCCCCACCTACGACGGCCGTCTGAACCTTGCGAGTGTCCTCTCCATCCGGAAAGGAATCGATAACCGGCATGCGTGGGCTCCGTGGGTGCGAGGCGCTGGCGACAAGGGCTCATGCGTACAGGGTCGACCGATCAGGCGTCTGGGTGTCGGGAGCCGTGGCCGGGGGGCGGGGTGAGGGTGGAGGTGTAGTTCTCGCCGTCGACGAGAGGGTTCTCCAAGGTGAGGCCGGCCGCGGCCATGCGGTCGTACTCGGCAAGGATGAGGTCCTTGGTGCGGTAGGTGTCGTACTTGGCCTCGTCCTTACGCTTGACAATAGAAAATGTATCGAGAATGTAGTCGACGTCGCCACGGTTGATTCCGTAGAGGTGAAAGAACAGTGCGTCCAACTCGGCTCGTATGACAAAACGGCGACCCTCATTCCAGACAAACGGGGTACCGATGTCGCCGATGTCGCCAGCAAGTGGCGCCATGTCCCATGCGGTAAAAGTGAGTTCTAGAATTCGCGGGATCACAAATGAAGAATGAACGGATAGACGTTCCGGGGAGAGCACGGCAAGCTGTTTCAGAACAGTCAGCGTCATGTGCGCGTTACCAATTTTCTGGCGGCTTACGTAGTCGTACACAAACGATGACTGGCTCGCACAGAGAGTGGCGATCAACTCGGCGGAGAGAGAGGGCAGCATGAGTAGATAAGTATGCCCAACTGCAGAGCGAGGCAGGAACGCGTGAATTGCAGTGCGCTCATTAGTGGCACTGGTCACGTCACACCACCCGAGCAGCCAGTCCCGATCCCAACTAGCTGCTTCCAGCTTCGACGAAACTTCTCGGCTATCAACCCAGTGCAATGGTACGGCGCACCGCTCTGGGTTCCTCAACTCGTCTACTGAGAGGTAGCGCGGCTGGTTCTGCCGCTTCACTGCCGTGGCGCTCTTGACCACATCTGCCGCTCTGTGGTTGTAGAAGTCGACCATCTTCGCTTCGTAAAGAGGGAGCATCTCACTGCCCTCCCTACTGAATCTATTCCCAAAAAGATCCCAACCGGCAGCACTCAACTCATCTCCAGAATGGAACAGTCCCGACTCATGGGCCATGTGGAACAAGCCCTGCAGGAAGGAAATGCCCCACGGATTACCAGACGAATCGAGATCTCTGATGAAGACTGGAACACGACGGTAGATGCCCAGGGTGATTTCGTAGTCACGGCGGGACCGAAAAATTGAACAAGTTCCCGTATTAGGATTGAGGAGAGTGATCTCCTCAGAGTCGAGGGTAAACGCGCGGTCTGGGTTATCTAGTTCCGCGGCGTCGCGCAGAAAGAACGCGAACCGTGCAGCCTGTTCTGGCAGAGCGCACCCTACCAGAGAAAGGATACTAAACTTGAACGAGCGGTGAACGTCAGGGAAAACAGGCGCTGCATTTTCAAAGTCGTAGAGCGCGGCAATTTCCCTCTTCAACACAAGATCCTTGAAGAAATACTGCGTTCGCGCGTCCGTTGCAATGCCGGTTGGGACAACAATACCAACCCGCCCTCGCACGCCCAACAACATTCGATCCGTCTCCGTAAAAACCGAGTATGTGTTGAGGTTTCCTTGTCCAGTGAGCGGGGCACGACCAGACCGGCGAAGAAAATGGCTCTCTGCATAGCTTTTACGCCTTGCCACTTCGAACTCATCGAACAATGACCGAGTGCCCGGATCATGCTGGAGTCTCACAATTAGCTCTTTGCGCGCCGACGCCCTGGGGGCCGCCGCAATAGCCGGCACGCGCTGCGCAAAGAACTCCTGCTCCTTCAGTTCCACGCTATCCCATGGCGGGTTCCCCAGAACGCAGTCGAAACCGCCCGCCCAGCCCGTCGCATCGTCTACCCTTACCATCTCGTCTCCCTCCGGGACCGTGAACACCTCGGGGAACGCCAGGTGCCAGTGGAAGAAGCGGTACTGCTCCCGAAGGCGCACGATCTCGTCATGCGTGGCCTTCGACGCACTCGAAGCATTCGGATCCTCCAGCGAGCGGAAGAGGCCCTGAGTCACCGCTCTGGGAGTCTCTGGCGTCTTGAGCCACATAAACGCCGCACACCAGGCGTCCGCCATGTGCAGGGCGGTCACGTACTCGGTGGATTTCTCCCAATTGGCGTAGGCCGCCGCCTGGCCGCGCACCGCGCGCAGGTTACCGGAGGGGGCGGCTGTGATTCGGCGCATACCGGAGGCGAGGGCCGTGTTGGCGACCTTCACGCCATCGTCTTCGATATCGAAGAGGCTGAACTGGCCGCGCCGCTCATCGGCGTTGATCTTCTCCAGGGACTTGGCGTGTTTCTTGTCGTCGCCTTCCGTGGCGATAAACGCATCATCCGGAATCCCGCCCCGCAGCAGGCTCGGCGTCGCCCCGATCAGCGCGTTCCCGTGCTTAACGTGCGCATCCAAAAACCCCAGCGGCTTCCCCGGCTCCAAAGCCTCCAGCCACAACGACACCTTGGCCAGCTCCACCGCCATCGGGTTTAGGTCCACGCCGTAGATGCAGCGGGCCACGACCTCGTGCAGGGCGTGCCGGACCGCGCCCAGCGTCGGTTCCGGGTTGTGTTCCCGTACCGCCGCGACCCGCTTGGCGATGCGCCGCGCCGCCGCCACCAGGAAGTGGCCTGAACCGCAGGCTGGATCGCACACGGTCAGCGACAGCAACTCGCCGACAATCGCGTCCGCCGGGTCGGGCTCACCCGCCGTCGCGGCGGCCTCTTCGCCCCGCTTGACGGCATCGTCCAGGACCGGGTCAAGGGTGGTGTCGAGCAAGCACTCGATCAGCGAGGATGGGGTGTAGTAGGAGCCGGTCGTCTTGCGGGTGTTGCCGGCCAGCTCAACCAGCTCGAAGGTCCGGTCGACCGCGCTGTGCTGCGGGACGAGTTCGAGCAGGGACTCGTAGATCGAGCCCAACTCCTCGGCCCCCAAGTGCCGGTAGTCGACCGTGCGCCAGCGGCGCGTGCCCGCGTCCCGAACCTGGGAGAGGTGTCGGACCGCCGTCAGCAGGTGCTCGTTCGACAGGGACAGACCCTGCAACGGGGCGTCGGTGTCCGTGGCGTCGAAGATGCCGCCGAGTCCCGGCAGGCCCAGCTCCGGGCGGCCGTTCTCGTCGCCGAGTGCGTCGAGGACGATGCCCAGCGCCTGGTAGAGGTCGCCGTGGGAGGTGCCGCGGCGCTTCCGCGCATGGGCGCGGAGTCGGGCCGACGAGAAGTAGGTCTCGTATCGTGTCCGTTCCTGCTCGCTCGCGTCCGGCTTCAGCAGCGCGTCACGGTCCTCTGCGACGAAGATGAAGAGGAGGCGGTAGACCAGGCGCAGCAGGGCGTTGTGCAGGGCCTTGGCGTCGGTGTCCTCGCGCAGGGCGGCGTTCGCCGGGTGGCGCAGGAAGCCCGTGCCGAGCGTGGTGATGGCTTCCTGAACTCCCTTGCGGAGTTGGTCCAGAGCCCGCGTCCCCGAGGCGATCGCCTCCGTGCGCCACTTCTCCAGCCAGCACCCCGAAGCCGACGTGCCCTCCTCCACCGCGAACCGCGACACATGCAGCAGCCGGTACAGCAGCACGAACTCGCTGAACAGTTCGCCGTTGAAGATCGACTCCAGGTCGAACTCCACGTACGACGCCGTGGCCAGTGCACTGGAGTCGCGCAGCAGCCGCACCTGACGGCCGTTCGTCAGCACGCCCCACAGGTGGGCGTCCGTGCGGTTCAGGCACTCCTGGAGCATCGACTGCGGCGGGACCGTGCCCGCGCCGGCCGGTCGTTTGTCCAGCTCGGCGTTCCACGCCGTCTGGTGGATCAGGGCGTGGTTCCAACGGTGGGAGACCCGGAACTTCTTCTCGCTGTCGGAGTCGGCCGCGATGCCCTCCGGGCCCACAGGCGTCAGCGGGCCGAAGCCCAGTTCGCGCCAGAGCGGGGCCAGCCACTCCCCCGCGGCGAGGCCCGTCGGGTCGGTGGCGGGGGCGCCCGTCGTGGGGTCCTCCGGGAGGCGCTTGCGGAGCTCGCGCCACAGCGGCTTCAGGTACTCCCAGCTGCGTTCGGCCTCGTCACGGACCGAGCGGGAGGACGGGAGGCCGTAGTCGGCCGGCTTGGAGCCCGGGGCGTCCTTGCCCTCGCTGATGCGGACCAGCATGTCCGAGGGGAGAAGTGCGCCCACCGTCTGGACGGCAGAGAAGACCTGGTTGCGGGTAGTGGCAGACATCAGGCGGACTCTCCAGCGGCAGAGGCAGAGGCGTCGGGCAGGTAGACATAGGCGCCGAGTATGTCGGCGGGCTTCTGGGCCGTGACGGACAGACCACGGACGATCTCGCCGGAAGCGGCGCGCACCCGGCGGTGCGAGGCGTCGAGGTCGGCCGCGAGTTCGTCGCCGTACGACTCCAGGTGGGTGGTCGTCTCGGGGAGTTGACCCAGGATGCGGGTCATCGTCCGCTCGCCGAAGTGCGGGTCCGTGTTGCCCGTGGCCGTTGCGTCGAGCAGGGTCAGCGCCTCCTCCTGCGTCAGCCACTCCGCGTTCTTCGGGGAGCCGCGGAAAGCCAGGAGCCTCGCGTCCTCCGCGACCAGCTGCTTCTCGCCGCTGCGCGACGGCAGCGTGAGGTGGAAGCGGTAGCGGACCAGGAGCAGTGTCGTGCGGGTGGTGACCGCGTCCGTCGTGACGACGCCGCAGCGGCGGGCCGGGCGGGCGCCCTCGGCCTGGGTGTCCAGGGCCGCGTTCAGGACGTGCGCGGCCAGGGCACCAACGACCGGGTCGGTGCGGACCAGGGCCGCCTCGCCGCGTGCGACCGCCGGGTCGGCGCGGAAGGGGATCGGGTGGTCCTTCTCAATGATCTCCGAGCCGACCACGGGCGCCAGCGCGTCCCGTAGGCCGGCCGGGGTGCCGCCCACCTGGACGGTGAAGTCGCCGCCTGAACCGCCCGAGTCGCCTTCACCCGCGTCCCGCAGGACACCGCTCAGCGCACCCAGGGACTCGCGTACGAAGGTGCGGATCTCGCCGGCGCTGCCCAGTGCCTCGCGGACCGCGCCGACCTCCCGGGCGACCTCCTCGGGGTGGATCGAGCGCTGGGCGAACCGTGAGCGGGAAGCCTTCTCCCGCTCGGCCGCCGAGTTCCAGTCCTTCTCCAGCTGGGCGGCCTTGGTGTCCATCACCTCGTCGGCCGCGAACAGGCCCTCCTGCTCCCCCCGCTGGCCCCGCATGAGCAGCCATTCGACGATGGCGTCGGTGACGCCCGCCGAGGTCTCGTCGGGGATGGAGACGGAGATGCCGAGGTCCTTGCGGATCTGGCGGTACTTCTTGATGAGGACTTCGAGGACCTTGCCGTCGATGCCGTTGTCCGCGCCGTACAGGGTGATGATGCGGACTTCGTCGCGCTTCTGGCCATAGCGGTCGACACGGCCCTCGCGCTGGTCGTGGCGTGTGGGGTTCCAGGCCAGGTCGTAGTGGATGACGGCGTCGAAGTAGTGCTGGAGGTTGACGCCCTCGGAGAGACAGTCGGTGGCGACCAGGACACGGCGGGCGGCCGGGTTGTCCCCCGCCTCCGCCGCCAGTTCGTCGATGCGCTGGATGCGCTGCTGCGGGGAGAGCGTGCCGGTGACAGCACCGACGGTCGCCCGCACGCCGCCCTTGCCCTTCAGCGCCTCGGCGACGTACTCCGCCGTCGGGATGTAGCGGCAGAACACGATCGGGTTGTAGCCGTCGGCGAGCAGCGCCTTCAGGTGCTTGATGAGCGCCTTGAGCTTGAGGTCGTCCTGGACTCCCTCCAGCTCCCTCGCGCGGGCCGCCAGTTCCGCCAGGCGCGCGCCCGCGTTGTCAGGCGTCTCGGCACCGGGGGCGACGTCCAGGCCCTCCAAGGCGTCGCTGTCCGCCGAGTCGGAGTTCAGCGGGGCGCCCAACTTGTCGGCCTCCTCCGCGGAGGAGGCGATCGCGGCGGCCGAGCGGGTGGTGAGGGTCTGGGCGGCGGCGCGCGGGGAGGAGACGAGGGAGCGCAGCAGGGCGATCGCCGACCACCAGGCGATGCGGGCCTCGCGCTTGCCCTGGGAGCCGGCTTCCTCCACGCGCTCGCTCGCGTAGGCGATGGCGTCGTCCAGGAGGGCGCGGTAGGCCGGGGACAGCTTGTACGTCTCGTCCTTGAAGAAGCGGTCCGACGGAAACGCGGTCTTCTCCGCGAGGCTGTCGTCGGCGAGGCCGTCGTCCGTCGTGAGGTACTGGCGTACGTCGGCCCGCTTGCGTGCCACGAAGTGCTGGGCGAGGAGCTTTCGGCCCGACTCCGAGTCCAGGTTCACCGTCGCCAGCTCAGGCTTGACCAGGCTGAGGAGGTTGCGGAACGCGGACTCCTTTCCGCTGTGCGGGGTCGCCGTCACCAGGAGCAGGTGGCGGCTCATGTCCTCGGAGACGCGGCGCAGCAGCTCATAGCGGAGCTGGTTCTGCGAGGAGGTGGAGGTGTCGTCGGCGGCGACACAGGTGTGTGCCTCGTCGACGATGACAAGATCGGGGCAGTGCTTCACGAAGTCGTCGCGGTGGCGGGTGGACTTGATGAAGTCCGTGGAGACGATGACGTGCGGGTACTTGTCGAAGAGGGACTGGCCGAGGTCAAGGCCGCGCTCCAGGCGGGAGACCGTGGAGGAGAGGACGAGCTCCGCGTCGATGCCGAACTTGCTGCGCAGCTCCCCCTGCCACTGCTCGGCCAGTGCGGGCGAGCACAGGACTGCGAGGCCCGTCGCCTCGCCCTGGGCGAGCAGTTCGCTTGCGATGAGGCCTGCCTCGACAGTTTTGCCGATGCCGACGTCGTCGGAGATCAGCATGCGTACGGTCTGCTGGCGCAGTGCCATCAGCAGCGGTACGAGCTGGTAGGCGCGGGGCTCGACCGCGATGCCGGCGAGGGAGCGGAACGGGCCGGCGCCGGAGCGGAAGCCGATGCGCAGCGCGGTGCGGAGCAGGCCGGCGGCGCGCTGGTCGCCGAGGTCGGAGGGTTCGGGGGCGGCGAATTCGGCGCCCTTGACGTCTTCGAAGGCCGGGAAGACAGCGGCGATGTCGTCGTCGGAGCCGCCGAGGGGACGCAGGACAAGCATGTCGGTGGCGCTCTCGGGGAGCACCACCCATTCGCGGCCACGGGCCGTCACCAGGGAACCGGCGGAGTATGTGAGTGCCATGTGAGTGTTCAAGTCCTCGCGGTGAGCGGTGAGCGGTCAGTTGGCTGCGGTGCCGAAGTAGCCGGCGTGTGCTGCGGCGATCTCGTTCCAGTCGGCGTCGTGCGGGAAGCGGATGACGTCCCAGCGGGCGTCGAGCAGCCGTTCCTCCGCGTCCTCGTCGCGCAGGGCCGTCGATTCGATGCCGGGCAGGTCGACGAAGACGGCGAGGTTGACGTTGGGCAGCCGGTACACGTAGTCCGCCTGTGCGTTCGCCTCGGTGATCAGTGTCTCCCCGTCGTCGGGGAGGTTGAGGCCCTTTGCCTTGAGCCAGGTGAGGAGATCCTCCTGGGCCACGGCAACGGCTTCCACCACCGCCGCTTCCACCGCGGCCTCGGTGCGGGTCTGTGCGTTGGAGGCCTGCTCCAGCAACCGCTTGAACTGCTCCGTCCGCGACTCGCCGCGGCCTTCGCGCTTCGCTGTCGCCGAGGCGAGGCGCAGCAGCAGTTCGCGTGCCGTGTGTCGATCGATGTCGGTGTGGAAGCCCTGGTTGCCGTACGTCAGGAGGCACTCGTAGCAGCCGCGTGCGCACGGGCGGTCCGGGTGCGGGCCGCCGGTGTCGTTGCCGTCCTGGTCGAAGTGGCAGATCTCCAGTGCCTTGCGTGCGGCTTTCGCCAGAGCGTCGGGCTCTGCCTGGAGGCGGCGCAGAACGCCCGCGCCGCCTTCCGCGGCCTCGGTAAACAGGATGCGGTTGCGGGGACCGTCGTCCGGCGGAAGGAGTTCGCTGCTGAGCTCGGAGTCCTCCAGTTCGAACGCCGCCTCGATGCCGCGCTCCATGGCGTACATGACGGACAGGGCCACCGGCTCGTGCAGCGGTTCGTCGAGGGTGACGACGACGATATTGCGGCGGTCCTCGACGTAGGGGATGACGCGCTTCTTGCGGCGCTTCTCGTTGCCGTCGGAGTCGATGACCGGCATCTCCGTCGAGTCACCGGAGGCGTCGGCGGCGTCGCGATCGTTCATCCAACGGCCGTCGGCGAGGTCCAGCCAGTAGCCGTCGGGGTCGTCCTTCTTGGCCCGCACCCGTCCGGTGTTGGTGATGCGGACCGTAGCCGAGTCGCCGTACGCCAGTCCCGCGATCTGCTCGCCTGCGGCGTCGGAGACCTTCGCGTCCTGGCGGCCCTTACGGGTGCCGTGGTCCTGGAAGCGGTAGGAGGTCTCCAGCTTGAAGCCCGCGCGGCGGCGCTCCTCCTCGTCGGAGGAGATCCGCTCACGGCGTGTGGTGTACACGGTGTGCAGGTGCAGCAGCCCGTACGTCGCCGAGCCCAGCGGTTCGTCGCACATCTCGCAGCGGTCGGCGCGCAGCTTCGGGTCGTGGTGGTACCCGCAGCCTGCGCAGCGGCGGGCCTCGGTGGTGGCGAGTTCGCCGGAGGCGTCCGGCGGGATCTGGATGCGGGTGACCTGGTAGCGAGCGCCCTCGTGGTAGATCAGCGCGCCGGGGCCGAACTCGCGGATGGCGAGGAAGCGGGGGCGCTGGAGGTAATCGCCGTCGCGGCGGCCCCCGACCTTCGGGATGTACGCGGCCAGCGGGAGGCGCGGGAAAGAGTAGCCGGGCAGGAAGCCCTCGGAGGCGAGGTAGCGGTAGGGGTTGAAGTCGGAGAGGACGGACTTGCTGTCGGCGCTCTCGTTCATCAGCAGGTTGAGCTGTGTCTCGGCCTCACGACGGCGGGCGTTGGCACGGATGCGGTCGCCCTCGGTGAGGCTGTAGTCGAGGCGGCGCTTGTTCTGGATGTACTGGTCGTCGAGCGCGGCCTTGAACAGCTGGCGCCACCGGTCGAAGGCACGGTCGAACCGCTCGGGCACCGTGCGGACCCGGTCCTGGATCCAGTCGTCGTGCCACCAGGTGGTCTCCACGAACTGCGGCAGCAGCGGGGCCAGGACGCGCAGGGAGGCGTCGACCGTACGGCGCTGGGCGTCGACGTCGAGGGACGCGGCGAGAATCTCCGGCTGCAGGTCCAGCGCGGGAGTGGGGCGGTCGCCGGTCTCCGCGTACGAGACGTCGAGGACCTCGGGGATGGCGCGGCCCAGCTTCAGGCCGGCTTCGGCGATCCAGATGCCCTGGAGGTGGGAGAGGACCAGGTCCTCGTTGGCGAGGTCGAGGCGGGGCGGGGCGACGGCCCCGGCAACCATGCGCTCGGAGCGCCGGAAGTAGTACTGGTCGTGGCTGTTACCCGTCGCGCAGTACGTGGTGACGAGTGCGGGCTGGCCGCTGCGGCCGGCGCGGCCGGAGCGCTGCGCGTAGTTCGCCGGGGTGGGCGGGACGTTGCGCATCATCACGGCGTTGAGCGAGGAGATGTCCACGCCAAGCTCCATCGTCGGCGAGCAGTACAGCAGCTTCAGCTCGGCCTTGCGGAAGGCCTCTTCGCGCTGCTCCCGGTCCTCCGGGGACACCTGCGCGGTGTGCTCGCGGGCGAACAGACCGGCCAGCTCGACTGCCGCGTTCTGGTAGAGGTCGCGGAAGAACGTGTTGACGCGAGGGCCGTCACCGCTCGGGTAGGTGCGGGTCAGCGGGTCGTGGGCCCCCCTCTCCCCCTTGCCCGCACGCCAGATGAGGGACTGTGCCGCCACCCGGTATCCGGTCACGACCGGGCCGGACGGCCTGCGGAAGCGGCCGCCGCGCTGCTGGGCCTCGGCTACCTCCTTCACCAGGCCGGCCTTGGCGAGGACCTTCAGGAGCTCCTCGATGACCAGCTGGAGATCGTCCTTGGGGAGCTTGTGGAAGGCATTGTCCGTGCGCTTGAGGTACTTGCCGAACTTGCCGCCCGCCGACAGGAACAGCGCGGTGCGGTCCAGGCCGGGGCGGGAGGGGGTCGGGTAGGCGGTGCCGACCTTCGCCTTGTCCGCGGCGGAGAGCACCCACGGGTCGATCAGGCGTTCCTCGCTGGCCCGCTGGAGGGCGTCGAAGTCGTCCCTGAAGTAGGACACGTCGATGGCGAGGGCCCGCCGCATCTCGTTGAGCAGTGCCTTCATGACCTCGGCGCGCAGAGCGGGGTCGGCGTCGCGCAGGGCCTCGTGGCTGCCTGCCCACCGGTCCTGCTTGTCCGCGACCCAGGTCAGGTCCTCGTAGTCGATCTCCAGGAGCCCGGTCTGTTCCAGGTTGGGCATCGTGATCCGCCAGCCGCGCTCCAGGTCCAGGTAGAGCCGGAAGGCGATCACGTCGCGGAGGGTCTTGGCCGCGCTTCGCGCGAGCCCCGGCGGAAGCTCGGTCTCACCCGTGTAGTCGACCGGCTCGAGCGCGATCGCGTTGGCCACGCAGGAGGCCAGCTCCTCGTGGCGTACGCCGTCCTCACCTGCCGCCACGGCGGCCCGGTAGAGGGCGCCGCGGAGCTGGGTGATCTGGACGAAGTCGTTGAAGTGGCCTGCCTGGAGGGAGGCGTCCTGCCGGTTGTCGACGAAGGTGAGGAGCTTGCGCGCCTCCTTGTCGAGGGACTTCTCGGGCACCGACTTCAGCGAGCGGACCACCGAGGCCGAGATCAACGAAGTCGCCGAGGAGCGGCCCTCCTGGTCGAGGGTGGCCAGCTTCGCGAAGTCCTTGCCGCGCGTCTGCTCGTACGCCACGCCGCAGTGCAGGCAGAAGAGGAACGGTGAGGGGATAAACGCGGCCGTCAATTCGCCCCGGCCCTCGTAGCCGAAGGCATCGACCGTGATCGCGCGCGGCACCCGTTCGCGGTAGGTCTTCTTGATGACCTCCTGCCCCTTGTCGTCCAGTTCCAGCCAGGACTCGGGGAGCCTGCGGTCGTCGACGGCGTACTGCGGATTGGCGGGCCACGGACGGTCGTGGTCGATGTAGAGATAGCCGTCGCCCTGCCGGCCGCCGGTGGCGGAGGTGTCGCGGCGGGCTTCGTACCGTACGTCGCCGTTCTTCTCGTCGCGCCAGACCGTCACGTACTCCTGGCCGCACTCGCGGCAGAACGCCAACGGCATCAGCAACTTGCCGCCGCTGCCCGGTTGTTCGACCTGGTAGGAGCGGGTGAGCTCGCGGGACGCCTTGTCCTCCAGGGTGACGTAGACGGTGTCGCCCTTGGAGAGGAACTGGTGCAACCGGAACGCGAACAGGGGGCGGTCGGTGACGGGGTGGAGGGCCTGTGAGCCGGTCTCCAGGGTGGCCCGGATCGCGTCGACGCACGCGTCCTCGTCGACGCCGTACTGCTCGGCGAGTTCCTTCGCCGCGATCTCGATCTTGGCGGGCTGCTGCCGGATCAGTCGGCCGGTCTCCTCGTCCGTGGCAAGGCCGAAGCGGGTCTCGATCCAACGCGCGAGCGGATCGCGGACCAGTTCGGTGTACGCGCGGGGCGCGGCAGTGGACTTGAGGCGCTCGGCAGGAACGGTGTCGGGGGACGGGTCGGTGGCGCGGACCAGGGTCTCGCCGATGACGTGCTGGGGACGCACCTTCGTACCGAAGAGGGTGGAAGCGACGTCTGCGACGACCTTCTTCTGGTCGTCGAGGGTGCCTTCCGTCGACATGGTCGCCGATGTGCCGATGCACTGGAGCTCGGCGGCCTGGCAGGCTTCGCGGACCCGGCGGATGAGAAGGGCGACGTCGGCGCCCTGGCGGCCCCGGTAGGTGTGCAGCTCGTCGAAGACCAGGAACTCCAGATTCCGGGCCATCTTGATGAGGCTGGCGCGGTCCGCGGGACGCGTGAGCATCAGCTCGAGCATCACGTAGTTGGTGAGAAGGATGTCCGGCGGGTTGTCGCGGATCTCCTTGCGGCGCGCGTCGTCCTCCTGGCCGGTGTAGCGGGCAAAGGTGACGGGCTCATGCCCTTCGCCGTAGCCGTCTCGGAGGTACTTCTCCAGCTCCTTGAGCTGACTGTTGGCCAGGGCGTTCATCGGATAGACGATGATCGCGCGGACCCGCTTCTCTGCCTTGGGTCCTGCTGCCTCGCGCTCCTTGAGGACCTTGTCCACGATGGGAACGATGTAGGCGAGCGACTTACCGGAGCCGGTGCCGGTGGTCAACACGTACGAGGCGCCGGACCGGGCGGCCTCGACGGCCTCCCGCTGATGCTGATGCAGGGTCAGCGGACGACCGTCGCATTCTGTTCCACCCTCGGTCTTCTTCGCCTGGAAGATGCGGGCGCACTGCTCGTGGAGCACCCCCTGGCCGGCCAGTTCCACAACGGTGCCGCCGCCCGCGAAGAACGGGTTCAAGGAGAGCCACGGGTCGGGCCACTGCGACTTGGCCTTCAGGTCGTCCTCGACGTACGCATTGATACGTCCGTCGCGGATGACCGTGCCGCCCTTGGTGAAGGAGTGGTAGTCCCTGATGAGCGTGCGGTGGACACCGAAGACATCCATACCGGGAGCGGGAGAGCTCCGGAGGGAATCGTCGGCGAGCCGGGCGACCTCAGCCTGTGCGGGTCGGGACGGCTCAGCAGCTCGGAGCGACCGGAGTCCTCGCACCGGGTCGAGCGCGGCCCACGTCGGGAGCTGCTGCGCCTCGTCGTCGCCGGAACCGGCGAGCGGGAGGAGAGCATCGCGTACAGCTGCGGCGTCCGCGGGGCGGTCGGCCGGATTCTTTGCCAGGAGACGGTCGACCAAGCGCGCCAGCTCCTGCGGCACCTCCTGGCGAATCAGACGGAGCGGGGTCGGCGAGTCGTTGACGTGCTTCTCCATGAGCTCGTACGCCCCCTCACCGACGAACGGGGGGACACCCGTGAGCATTTCGTACAGCACGCAACCCAGCGCATAGAGGTCGGCGGCCGGCGTGACGAGGCCGACCTTGAACTGCTCCGGTGCCATGTAGCGGACCGTACCCACAGCCACACCGGTGCTGGTCAGTCGCGCTTCGTCAGGGTCGTCGGCGATCCGACCCATGCCGAAGTCGAGGACCTTGACCACGCCGCCGCGCGTCAGCATCACATTGCGCGGCTTGAGATCGCGGTGGATGACCTCAGCGCTGTGCGCGGCGGACAGACCGCTCGCGATCTGGGCGCCGATCGCCGCCACCCATGAAACGGGGAGCTGACTCTCCTCGTCGATGAGGTCTCCGAGGGTGTCACCGTCGAGGAGCTCCATCGCGAGGTAGGGCCGGCCTCCCTGCGCCTCGTCCACACCACCGTCGATGATCCGGGTGAGGTTCACGTCCTGGAGCCGACGCATGATCCGCACCTCTCGGGCGAATCGCGCCACGGCCTTCGCATCTGCCCGCGTGTCAACGACCGCCCCGGACCGGTGACGCAGGATCAGCTTGACGGCGACCAGCCGGCCGGCCGCACCGTCGGATTCCTGAAGATCCTCGGCCCGGTGCACCTCGCCCATGTTTCCGGAGTCGATGGCCCCCCGAAGTCGGAACCGTCCCGCGACCGTCTCCAGACTCACTGGCACTCCTCCTGCGCACTCCCGCGCGGCCCCGGTCAGGGCACACGACTCCCCATGCCGACCGGCCCCTTCTCCGTCGCTGTGGTGGAGGGTGCAGTCGGCCCCCGAAAGCGTACACGAGAATCAGGATTCGAACCAACCCGTGAGAGTGTTTACATCGTCAACGCATCCAGCGTATGGTGAAGTCGAGAAGAACGACGCGGAAGCCGTGCTCCACGTCAGCACCATCAGGTCGCGCCGCGTGAAAGTTGGGCTGCAGTGGAACTCAAAGCTTCGGTCGCAATGCTGTACCGCAATCTCCAACAGGTGGCGACCCACGGGGTTGTGCCGCTCGCCGCCTTCGAGGCGGAGACGGCCGCGCTGACACTGGACGAGACAGCGCGTGCGCGACTGATCTGGGCACTGGCCGAGCTGAACCTGCGCCTGGAAACACCTGCCACCCCTGCCACACGTACCGATGACTCGGGAGACGTGAAGAAGGTTGTACGTCCACGCACAGAATCCCCACAATCGGAATGTCGTCCGCATCCGGCTGTGAGCAAGGCACTGGGGCTGCTCAGCCGGTACGCCGTGGACGGGGCCGTAACCGATCGTGCAGTGGTGGGCGTCGCGCGGCTTGCGGGCCTGACCACCGCACAGGCATCGGAGTTGCGAGGGGTCGCTGCGGAACGCTTCTCGCTGCGACCTGGCGAAGATCGACAGGATGGCCACCGGCCCGACGCCGATGAAGACGTGTACGAACTCGAGGCCGGCCCGGTCCTGCCCGGCGGATCGGCGCCGGACACGGGCGATCTCGCGTCGGCGGTCGCCGCCGCGCGAGCGGTCATTGACGACGACCGCCGCAACAGGCGGCCCGAGAAGCGCATCCTCAAGGCGTTGGAGGAGGTCGGCCTCAGCGTGCTGCTGCGCGGTGGGCCCGATCGCGTGGACGTCGAGCCGACCGACGAGGAGTTGGCGAACCTGCCCGCCGGAGACATCCGTCGCCTCGCACGCGACTGTCTCGTACTCCACAATCAGGGCCTCGCCTGGTCTCAGGTGAGGACGCACTTCGGTCAGGGCCTGGACGAGGACGACCTCTTCCAGCACGGGATGCTCGGCATTCTGCGTGCTGTCCGGAAGTTCGACCCGCGTCAGGGCAACAAGTTCTCCACGTACGCGACCTGGTGGGTGCGGCAGGCCATCACGCGGGCCCTGGCCGACGAAGGGAGCGCCATCCGCATCCCGGTCCATATGCACGAACTGGTGCGCAGGGTGGGCCGGGTGGAGCGCGATCTGGTGGGGGTCGGAAAGTCCCGCAGTGCCGCAGCCGTGGCTGTGGCGTGTGATCTTCCCGTCGGCAAGGTGGAGGAGATCCGCCGGATCAGCAGGGTGACGGACTCTACCGACCGGATCGTGGGGGACGGCACCCACCTGGGAGAACTCCTCGAAAACCGGAACTCGTTGCCGTCCGTCGAGGTCGCGGTCATGGCAACGCTGGCGAACGAGGGCGCTCACGCGCTCGTGGCGCTGCTTCCGGAGCGCTTCGCACGCGTCGTGACGCTGCGCGTCGGCCTCGACGGGGAGGATCCCGCGACTCTCGATGTGATCGGCGCAGAGCTCGGCGTCACCCGCGAGCGGATCCGGCAGTTGGAATCGCAGGCATTCGCCGTGCTGCGAGTCGCGTTCGAGGATCCGGCCGGGAATCCCCACGCCGCGCTGGCAGGCATGCTGGCCGATGCGCAGTCCGACGGCAGCCTGAAGAACCCGGTGGGAGTGATCAGCAGGGAGCTCCGCAAGCCGAACTGGCGTGCCGGGATCAAGGCTCTCACCGCGTACCGGGAGCGGGAAGGCAATGCCACACCTGATCCGGACCAAGTCGAGGACGGATTCCCGCTGGGTCTATGGGTGGCCGAACAGCGTGTTGAGGGCCGGGTCGGAGGGCATCGGCTTCCAACGTACCGGCGGATCCTGCTGGACACTCTGGGCATGGTGTGGGCCGCTCCGAAACCCGAAGAGGCGTGGAGGCGAACCCAGCGTGCGCGCAGGCGGGCGCGCCACGCGGCAGGAAGCCGCCGACTCGCGCGGCCCGGAAGGCAGAGGATTCCTGCGCCGGATCCGCACGGCGCCGACATCATGGAGGCAACGCCCGGCCCGACACCCTCCGACGCGCCGTCTGTGGTCGAAGAGGCCGAGGCAGCCCCGCGTCCGAAACTTCCGGGGCTGACAGGCACCGGCACCCCATCGGAACTCCTCACGGTGGACCCGCCGACGCTCACGGCAGCATCTCAGGTATCACCCGATGCCGCCCCTACCCACAAGCCCCCGTCAGTCACCGAGCCGAAACCGCAGGAGCTCGCTGTGCCCGCCCCTGCCCTGACCAGCGTCGTTGCGCACGCCCCGGAGGCAGCGCCGCAGCACCGGCCCCCCGTCGAGGTCACGCAGCTCGGAGACGCAGAGGTGCCTCAGGCCGGCCTCCCCTCCACCGGGCGTTATACCGACCGATGGGACGAGGCCGTCGCCCTGTCCCTCTCTCTCAACCGGAGCGTCCGATGGACGGCCCATTACGTGTACCTCGCCTTCGGTCACGTTCTTCTGAGCGAGATCCTGGGCCTGTACCCCGCACTCACCGTGGCCAAGGTGGCCGACGGCAGCAAACTCCCGGACCGACCGGTCGCTCAGGCCATCGACGTCCTCGTCCGTGTGGTGGACGGCCTCAAGGAGAGGGAGGCGCGTCCGAAGGACTTCTTCGAGTGGTCGTCCCCCGCCCTGCTCGGGCGGTCGCCGCGCACCTATCTGGCCGCGTACCCGCTCACCAAGCCGGAAGCCCGGCTGGCGCTCGCCGATGCGCTCAAGGAGTTTCCGCGCAGCCGCGAAAACGTAACAGCCGAGGAGACCGACTCAGCTTCGGTCTCCACTCCCCCTGCCGACCCGGTCCCCGTACCCACCGCCAACGACACCACCGCCCTGCACGAGGCCCGGGTCGCCGAAGCCGAGGCTGTCTGTCGGCTGCGGGAGCTCGAAGCCGAGGTGACGGACCGCATCGCCCAGGCCCGGGCAGCCGAGCGCAACAACGCTCGTTCCCAGGTGGAGGCGGAGGCGAAGCAGGCAGCGCAGCGCATCCACGCGCTGGAGTCGAGCGTTGCCGACCAGGTGGCGAACGCCCGGGCGGAGGAGCGGAACAGAGCCAGGGCAGAGTCGCAGGCCGAGCTGGCTCAGCAGATCGACCTGGCACGCAGCGAATGCACACGACTCGTCCGCGAGGCCGAAGCGGCCGCCGAGGGCCGCATACTGCAGGCCACGTCCGCCGTGGCCGGTGCGGCCGACGAGCGTGAGGAGCGGGCGCTGCGTCGCATGGAGGAGGATTACGCGCGCCGGGTCCGCACGGTCGAGCAGTCGGCCCGGCAGGAGGTACAGGTGCTGGAAGTCCGGCTGCGGCAGGCCGAGGCGGCCTTCGCCGAGCGGGTCCAGGCCGCGCAGGCGGTGCAGGACGGGGCCGCCGAGCGAGTCCAGGCCGTCGAGCGGTGGGCGGAGCTCCGCCTCGCCGAGGAGCGGCAGACCGCGCAGGCACGCATCGCCGAGCTGGAGGCGCAGCTCACGCCGGTGCGGAAGCCCGAACCGGCTCCCGAACCCCAGCAGCCCGACCCCCGCCGCTGGTGGCGGCGCCCATGAGCACCCATGCCGCGACGACCCCCACGTGGAGGACCCCGACAGTGACCAGCCCCAGAGACGAACTCGTCGACTACGTGCGCCGGCAACTCGTCGGCCCCGCCCTGGGGGCGGAGGAGGTGCTCGACGCGCCGCCGGACCGGCAGTACCTCATGGGCACCCTCTACGCCCAGGACGCCGACCTTCAGCGGCGGTTGACGGAGACGGCGGAAGTCCTGGACGGCCCCGGGACGGAGGGCGATGCCGAGGACACCGACCCGGCGACCGACCCGATCCCCGAGTCGAACTCCTGGCTTCCGTCGTCGCTCGGGTTCAGCTTCTACACCGATGCGCCCGACGTGGAAATCGGTTGCGGTGCGGCCCGTTACGAGACCGAACAGGGCGAGCGCGGGCGCCGGTGGCGGCGTGTCGAGCTTCCCGGGGAGACCGTCGTCCTCGGCCCCGACACCGAGCGGATGGCCGTGCTCGACGGCCGGGCGGAAATCAGGCTGCGGCGCAGGCAGTTCGGTTCCGGCCACCTGGTCACCGTGGCCCTCGTGAACACGGCGCGCACGGGCGGTGCACCGGCGGCCGGGTCGGGCCGGAGCCGTCCTACGCAGTGGGACGGCATGCTGTTCCAGGTCCGGCTCGAAGCCCGTCCGGTAGGCGGTGACGTGCGGCAGTACCCAAGCGTGCGTCTCGCCAGCCGTGACCCCGAGGAGCAGGAGCTCCGGCTCCAGTACCGCCATGTCCGCACCCATGCGGTCGGCCACGGTTGCTCGGTCACCGAGGTGTGCGAGGACGGCAGGATCACCGGGCTGAGGGCCGCGGTGATGCCCGAGGCCGAGGTGCCCGCCACCAAGGCCGCGGGCCCGGTGGGGCTCCCGGTGCTGCGGGTCCTCCACCTCGCCGACCCCTCTGTGCCCGCCGATCGGCTACGCGACGAGCTGACGGCCTTCGCGGACGGCTACCGCGAGTGGTTCGAGGAGCAGCGGAACGCAGAGATCCCAGGCTGGGGCCGCGATGCGGCCGATCGGATCCTGGAACGCATCGAAGCGGTGGTCGGACGCATCGCGTCTGGAGTGCGGACTCTGTGCGACCCCGAGCGCCCCGAGCTGCTGGCCGCGTTCCGTACGGCAAACCACGCCATGGCTCTGCAGATGCGGCACTCGGCGCCCGACCAGGCAGGCGAGCGGCGGACTCGCCGCGATCCGGCGGCCCTCGAGCCGGCTCCGGCCCCGGAGGCGGCCTGGCGTCCCTTCCAGCTGGCCTTCTTCCTGCTGTCGCTCGACGGAGTCGTCGATCCCTCGCACCCTGACCGGGAAGTGGCCGACCTGATCTGGTTCCCCACCGGTGAGGGAAAGACCGAGGCGTACCTCCTGCTCGCGGCGTTCGTGATGGTGCTGCGCCGTCGTGAACCGCACGGAGGAGGCACTGCTGTCGTCAGCCGCTACACCCTGAGCCTGCTGACCACACAGCAGTTCCAGCGAGCGGCGACGACCGTCTGTGCTCTGGAGAAGCTCCGCCGGGACGATCCGGCGGCACTCGGCACCGAACCGTTCTCCATCGGCCTGTGGGTGGGCATGGCTACGTCCCCGAACACGTACGAGGCGGCGGTCACGGCCTTCCACGACGTGCGCGAAGCGGTGCGACCGGACGACGTGTTCATCCTGGACCGGTGTCCGTGGTGCGGTACACGCATCCTGCCCAACAGGAAGTCCCCGGACATCGACGACTACGGGGTGCGTGCCGACGCGGATTCGTTCGCCTTCTTCTGTCCGCGCGACACCTGCGCCTTCCACGACGAGCTCCCGGTGGCCGTCGTGGACGAGCACCTCTACGACCGCCCGCCGACGTTCGTCCTCGGAACGGTCGACAAGTTCGCGCGCCTGGCCTGGGAGCCGCGTTCGGGGCGCCTGTTCGGCGCCGGGTCCGACCAGCTGCCGCCCTCCCTCATCATCCAGGACGAGCTTCATCTGCTCACCGGTCCGCTGGGGACGACGGTAGGCCTGTACGAGGCGGCTGTGCTGGGGCTGTGCACACGGGACGGAGTCGGCCCGAAGGTGGTCGCCTCCACCGCGACGATCCGCCGCTCCGGCGAGCAGGTACGCGGCCTGTACGGGCGTGAGGTGCAGCTCTTCCCGCCGGCCGGGCTCGACGCCCGACGTTCCTACTTCGCCGAGCCGGACACCTCACGTCCGGGGCGTCGCTACGTCGGTGTCATGGCGCAGGGCCACACCGCGGGCCGCGCCTCCGTCGCTACGGCCGCCGCCATGCTCCAGGGGGCGTGGGAGCTTCCCGAGGAGAGCCGGGACGCGTACTGGACGCTCGTGGCGTACCACCACAGCCTCCGCGAGCTCGGCCGCACCGTGACGGCCGCGGCGGACGACATCCCCGCTCAGCTGGCCGGCCTCGACAGAGGCCTGGGTGTAAGAGAGTTGAGTGACCATCAGGTACAGGAACTGACGAGCAACCTTCCACGAGCCGAGCAGCCCGTCCTGCTGGACCGGTTGGAGAAGCCGTACACGGAGCCGGACTCCGTGTCGTTCCTCCCCTGCACCAACATGCTGTCCGTCGGTGTGGACGTGAAGCGGCTGTCCCTGATGCTGATGCAGGGACAGCCCAAGACCACCGCCGAGTACATCCAGGCGACCAGCCGCGTCGGCCGTCACTCGGTGCCGGGGCTCGTCGTGACGTTCTTCAACGCGACCCGTCCCCGGGACCGTTCGCACTACGAGACGTTCGACGTCTACCACCGGGCGCTGTACCGGCACGTCGAACCGACCAGCGTCACCCCGTGGTCCGCGCCGTCGCGTCGTCGCGCGCTGCACGCCGCGCTCGTCATCCTCGTGCGCCACGGTCTCGGGCTGTCCGCCGAGAACCAGGCGGGCGACATCATCGACCGGCTGCCCGCCGCCGCGGCGCTCGCGGAGGAGCTGGCCCACCGGGCGACGGCCGGTGACCCGAGGGCGGCGCCTGCCGTCCGTGACGAGCTGGACGACCTGCTGTCCGCCTGGCAGCAGCAGGCGCTCGACGCGCGTAAGGAGGGCAAGGAGCTGTACTACCGCAGTCAGGGCAAGGGACAGATGAATCTGCTGAGGAACTTCGAGCAGCACGGGGGCCTCTGGGAGACCCCGCACTCGATGCGCAACGTCGACCGGGAGTGCCAGGTGACGGTGAAGGGAGCGGACCTGTGAGCAGGCGACTGCGGGTACGACAGGCCCAGACGGTGCTTCCGTTCGGGGTCGGTGCCGTCTTCGACATCCAGGGCGAGTCCTTCGTGGCGACGGGCATCGGTGACTGGCCGCGCCGGCGCCAGGAGGTCTTGTCGCCGCGGCTCGCCACGCGACTCGGGGTGAGCGCCTTCTACGCGGCTCCTCCGGTCGCTGACGACCGCTTCGACCGGCCCGACGCCGCCGGGGCCCCGTACATCCGGTTCCCGTCCTGGCTGTTCTGCGGGGCTTGCCGTCGGATGACCCGGTGGCGCATCTCCGACGAGAAGGCGGGTCTGCCACCTCGCTGCCCGAGCTGTTCGCCGGTGCGGCAGCTCGCACCGATGCGCTTCGTACAGATCTGCGCGGGCGGCCACCTCGGTGACGTCGACTGGTGGTTCTGGGCCCACTCCCGGCTGGACCCTGCGGCCAGGCAAGCCTGCACCACACGTGACCGGCTGCGATTCCACGTGTCCGACCGCGCGACGGGACTTGAAGCCCTGTCCGTCCTCTGCACGGCAAACGGCTGCGGAGCCGACCGCGACCTGCTGGATGTACTCGGCACCCATGGGACGCGATGCTCCGGACGCAACCCGTGGCAGCGGCGCAACGAAGCGACGGACTGCGCCAAGCCCGTCCAGGTGGTGCAGCGCACGGCGGGTAATCTGTACTACCCGGTGGTCAGTTCGGCCCTCGACATCCCTGAGAGCGATGCTCCTGCCGAGGTCACGGACGGGGCCCTGGCGGAGCGGGTGCGTGCCAGCGATATGTGGGTCCCGCTGTGCCGGGCTCACGGCGGACCTGCCGAGGACGCCTTCCGTGGCCTGCTCAAGGACGAGACCGGCGCCGACGATGCCCTGCTGGACGTACTCATGGCCGAGGAGACGGGTGTCGCCCCGCCGCCCCGGGCCGACACCTCCGACGCGGACGACGGACCGGTCGCCCCGGACCTGAGCCGGGAGGAATGGGCGGCCTTCATGTCGCCCGTACCCCCCGCAACCCGCGACTTCGCCGTACGTGAGACGGACCTCGGACTCGGTCACGAGCACGCCGAACCCTGGGCGTCGCTGCGACACCGCATCGGCCGGGTCGTTCTCGCCGACCGACTCCGCGAGGTCCGTGCCCTGCAGGGCTTCCGCCGCATCTCCCCCACCTCGGCCTTCGTCCACGCGGACACCGCCCGTCGGCTGCGCTGGCTCCCCGCCGTGGAGGTGTTCGGCGAAGGGCTCTTCCTCACCTTGGACAAGGGCGCACTCACCGAGTGGGAAAACGACGAGCGCGTGCGCAATCGGGTAGCCGGCCTGCGGACCGACCTCGACCGCTCCTTCCAGCTGGACCGGCTGGCCACGGTGACGGGCGCCGAGCTCTCCCCTCGTTTCGTCCTCCTGCACACCCTCGCTCATCTCCTGATCCGCCAGCTGTCGTTCGAGTCGGGCTACTCGACGGCGAGCCTGCGGGAGCGGGTGTACGCACGGCCCGAGCACGACCAGTACGGCGTGCTGGTGTACACAGCGGCCGGAGACGCGGAAGGCACCCTCGGCGGACTCGTCCAGCAGGGCGAGCCGCCGAGACTCTCCGAGACGCTGCTGCGGATGACCGAGGCCGCCGCATGGTGTTCCGCCGACCCGCTGTGCGCGGAGCACACCGGTCAGGGCTTCGACAATCTCAACCGAGCCGCCTGCCATGCCTGTGCGCTGCTGCCGGAGACCAGCTGCGAGACGGGCAACACCCTGCTGGACCGTGCGCTCGTGGTGGGCGGCGAGCACGTGCCCGGCTATTTCGAATCCATCGTCGCGGAGGCCCGGTCGGCCGCGGCTGCCGCAATGGAGTGACTGCACAGATGACGCTCAGCTACCTCGACCTCACCCAACATCAGCAGGTATCGCTCGACGCGCTACCGTTCGATGGAAACCACGTGGTCAGTGGTCCACCGGGCAGCGGCAAGAGCGTACTGGCCGCGCAACGTGCCGTGATGCTCGCCCTGACAGGCGGGCCGACGGTACTCCTGACCCGGTCCAACCTGCTGCGGCAGTCACTCGCCCCTCTCGTGTCCGCCCTAGGTCCGCAGCAGGACGGTGTGGTGGTCGCGACCGCGCACACCTGGCTGTCCGGCTGGTACCGCGAGCACACGGGAAGCGCCCCGTCCCGGACCGATTCCGGCTGGTTCGACTGGAGCGAGTTCTTCCAGCAGGCAGCCGTGGCCCCGACGGTGCCGGGCTTCTCCCTGGTCGTCGACGAAGGGCAGGATCTTCCACCGGACTTCTACCGCTTCTGCCGGGTGCTCCGCGCGCGGACTACGGTCTACGCCGACGAGTGCCAGCGCCTGACGGACACGCAGTCGACTCTCGAGGAGATCGCGAGGGGCCTGGGCGCGGGCTACCCGCACGACCTCACCGGCAACCACCGCAATACACGGCCGATCGCCAAACTGGCAGCGCACTTCCATGTCGGGGCGGGTAGGCCGGCGCTGCCGGAACGCACAGGACCACCGCCACGCCTGCACGCCCTCCAGGGCCCCGGCGCACGGGTGGACCTGCTGCTGGGACTGGCCGAACATCGGCCGGGCCGGAGTATCGGTGTCGTCCTGAACTCCTCCCGTGACCAGTTCGACCTGCTCACCCGCCTGGAGCGGCGGTCTCCCCGGCTCAAACCGCAGATGTACACCGCGCAAGCGACCTCGGGCCGGTACAAGAATCTGGACCTCAGCCGCCCCGGCATCGTCATCGTCCACCGAGCGAGCGCCAAGGGGCTCGGCTTCGACCTCACCGTCGTACCCGACACACAAACGGACGCGGGAACCGACCCCACCTCGGCAGCGCTGCGCATGGCCTACTACGTGCTTGCCACACGGGCCCGCAGCGAACTTCACTTCGGCTACGAGGGATCGAGCGAACCTCCGCTGCTCGCCCCGATTCCCCGACACGTGCTCGTACGTGAGTATCCAGCACCGGCTGCGCACCGTTCACCGGCGGACACCACCACCCGCCCCCACCAGGAGTTGTGAGGCACCATGCCCGAGGAGTACCCGGAATTCCGCCTTCGGCTGCCGAATGGCGGTCCTGAGGCGGTCGGACGGCTGACACGGCTCATGGGGACCAACGGCAGCCAGAAGTTCATCGTGTCGGCGGGATCGCCGGCCCGCTCCGAGGCCGTGCCGTCGTTTCCCGAGCGGATGCCCTCCTCGCACCGGCTGCGGGAACGACTGCTGGCAGAGGGCGCCCTGCGGCAGTCCGAGCGCTGGCCGGGGTGGCTGGAGACCGCCCGGGACATCGAATGCAACTCCCCTTCTGCCGCCGCCGAGATCCTGGTGGGGCGCAGTGCCAACGGCTGGCAGGAGTGGAAGACCACCGACGGGCATCCGCTGGTCGACTACATCGAGCAGGCTTCCTGGGGGCCCAACCGCTCCTGGCTGGTCCGAGGTTCGAATGTCGCGGGTCTCGACCTCGTCCAGCGCCTGTGGCTGCCGGAGAGTGTGGTGAGTCTGCCGGCCAAGCAGCTGCGGCAAGGAGTCGGCCAGAACACGAGCAAGGACGCGCTGCGCACCACGGTCGAGGAGGACTACGACTCGACGGCGACGTACCACCAGAGGCTGACGCTCGTGGAAGAGCTGCACTCCTTCCTCAGCCGGATGAGGCCTGGCGACACGGTATGCACAATCTCCGGTGGACAGCTCCACCTCGGTGAGATCACAGGCTCCGCCGAGCAGATCACGTCGGAGGACGGCCGGTCGAATCTGCGGCGGCCGGTCGACTGGTCGGAACACGGGCACCCGTACGACGGGCTGCCCGAAGCCCTGCAGCAGAAGTTGTCCGTGCAGCACGACGTCGTCGATCTGACCTCGGTCAGGGACCTGCTCGACGGGCTCGGAGTCAGTGACAAGGAGCTGATCGAGGAGGCCGAAGCCGCGGACCAGGATCCGAGCGTGGAGATCCCGGCCATCGCCGCCCGCCGTGACCTCGATCTGCCGGTGCCGACGGACGAGTTGACGCGCGAGCTGCTCGTCCACGACGCATCGTGGCTGCGGGAGGTGCGCGATCTGCTGTGGGACGAGAGGCAGCTCGTGCTGTACGGACCGCCGGGCACCGGCAAAACGTACCTGGCGATGAAGTTGGCGGAGTTCCTGGGCGGCGGGCCCGAGCAGGTCAAGCTCGTGCAGTTCCATCCCTCTTACTCCTACGAGGACTTCTTCGAAGGATTCCGGCCGCAGGAGGACCTGGAGAGCCGGGAGGTCGCCTTCCGGCTGACCGCCGGCCCGCTGCGGGAACTCGCGGACCTCGCATCGCGCGAGGGCAACCGGCACGTTCCCCACTTCCTGATCATCGACGAGATCAACCGTGCCAATCTGGCCAAGGTCTTCGGTGAGCTCTACTTCCTTCTGGAGTACCGCAACAAGTCCGTGCGACTGACCTACTCCGGCGACGACTTCGCGCTGCCGCCCAACCTCTTCGTCATCGGCACGATGAACACCGCCGATCGGTCGATCGCGCTCGTGGACGCGGCCATGCGGCGCCGCTTCGCCTTCGTCGAACTGTCACCGCGCACCGAGCCAACCCGTGGCCTGCTACGACGGTGGTTGGTCGCCGAGGGCAGGGACAGCGAGCCCGCTGACCTGCTGGACGAGCTCAACTCTCGTATTCACGACGCCGACTTCCACGTCGGCCCGTCTTATCTGATGAAACCGGGTGTTTACCGGGAGGGCGGCCTGGAGCGGGCCTGGCGCACAAAGATCCTGCCGCTGCTGGAGGAACATCACTACGGCGAAGGCATGGACATCGAGAAGCGCTATGGGGTGACGGCGCTGCGTGCCACACTGCGCCTACCGGTCGACGAGCCGGGCGAATGAACGAGCTCGTAGTCGAGCTCGTCGAACACGCCAGGCCTGTGCACCTGCACCTGCCTGACACCGTCGGGCGAGCTCTCGCCGCTTCCCGGATCATCGACGCGGCTCCCGATCCGTATGCGCCCGGGCAATGGGTTCTACGGGCGGGCAGCAAGGTGGGGGCAGTGACCATGACAGTTCCTGGGCCTGAACCGGTGAGGGTGACCCTCCGGATCACGCCCAAGGTGCCGGTCGGCAGGCTCTTCTTCCTGCTCGGCTACAGCCTCGACCCGCGCGGATGGCGGGACGACGAGGTCGATGTCGCCGAACACCGGGAGCTGGTACCCGCGCTGGCGCACGCCTTGGAACGGCAGGTGGAACGAGCCCTCGGCAAGGGCCTCCTGCAGGGATACCGCACCACCGAGGAGACCGCGCTCGTCGTTCGTGGCCGTATCCGGGAGGCCGACCAGATAGGGCGCAGGTTCGGCGCCGCGATGCCCGTCGAGATCACCTACGACGACTTCACGACGGACATCGCGGAGAATCGACTGCTGCGTTCCGCCGTCGACCGCGTCCTGCGCCTGCCCGGGGTCCCGCGCCATGTGCGGACCCGTCTGCTGCACCAGCGGACCCGGCTGGGCGCCATCACCCCCCTGGTCCGCGGGCAACGTCTACCGGACTGGCGCCCAAGCCGCCTCAACGCCCGCTATCTCCACGCCCTGCATCTGGCCCGAGCCATCCTGACGGGCTCGTCGGCAGAGCACACTACGGGAGCGCTGCACATCGACGGGTTCCTCTTCGACATGAACAAGGTCTTCGAGGACTTCGTGTGCGTCGCCCTGCGTGAAGCAATCCTCCCTCTCGGAGGGCTCGGCTCACTTCAGGCGAAGGGGATCACTCTCGATCAGGCAGGCGCTGTCCGCATGCGCCCGGACTTCGTGTGGTATGACGAACGAGGTACGCCTCTGGCCGTAGCTGACGCCAAGTACAAGGCCGAACGCCCGGAAGGCTATCCGGAGGCTGACCTGTACCAGATGCTCGCGTACTGCACTGCTATCGGGTTGCCTGCAGGCCACCTCGTGTATGCGAGGGGCAATGCCCCTCGCGCGCGGCATCGAGTGCGCCATGCCGAGATCTCCCTGTTCCAGCACGCATTGGACCTCTCCCAGCCGCCGAATGCATTGCTTGCTGAAGTAGACGATCTGGCTCACGAGATGACTCGGAAACAGTGACGGACCGACCGCGACGGTTGAACAGATGAGGCGAAACGCGAAGCGGCGCGGACATCATGACACTTCCGAAAGTGCACCGCATGAGGTAATTTCATCCCACTCATCGTGAGCGTGCGAGTTGAACCCCGCGTTGGCATCTGATCGCGTACGCGCCAGCGCTCCTGAGAAGCTTACAGCGGACCCGGCAGCAGGTCGGCCCCACCGCCAAGTCCCCTCGGTGATAGCACCGATGGGCTGCGGAGACCTCGCTGCAAGCCATACGGTGGTGATACTTCGCCGGCTATCGGTGAGGTGACGAAGGAGGCGGATCCATGGACCCGATTTCGTTGGCTGTTCTCGCTGCACTCGCTGGTGGGGCAGGTGGGGAGATCGGACGCCTGACCTGGACCGGCCTGACCGGGTTGATACGTCGACGGAGGGCGGACACCTCTAGCACTGGCACAGCGACCGGGCAGGCTCTGGAGCTCGACAGAGCCGAAGCTGCGCTTGCCACACTGGAACGGGAGCCGGAGGACCTGGAGTGCGCGAGAGAGTTGGAACACCTTCTTCGTGCTCAGGTCGAGGCTGACGGGGACTTCGCGCACGCCTTGCAGGTCTGGGAGTCAATGTTTCGCGCCTCGCTGGCAGCCGACCCTCAGGCGGCTGCCGAGTTGCAAGCCGCTGCGCAAGCCATCGCGCCGGGATCCGACACCGCAGTCAAAAACCGAGTAATCCACAATGACTTCCGAGATGGCAATTTCCAGGGCCCCGTCCAGGGTAGCGGCACCATGAACAATCACTTCGAGTAGAGCTGGCATGGGCAAATACGAAGGCCGGGCGCAGAGGAAGAAAACCGGCAGGAAGCGTAGAGGTCTCGGGTCAAGCGCAGGCGAACGGCGAAACGACTTCCGGCAGGGAAACTTCTCCGGTCCGACTCTGGGCTCCGGGACCATGAACAACACACACCTGCACGTGTACCCGGCGGGACGCGCCACGCTCAGACGTAAGGTGATCACGTGCATCGCAGTTGTCGTGGCGCTGTCTGTCATCTCGACCCTATGGATGAACCGAGATATTTTCGGCGCCTCATCAGCCTCGGAATTGGACCGCGTGAGGAATGCCACCGCACCTCCCACCCCAGCCGATTTGAAGGTTTCGGTGGATACCAATCCCTTCCATGCCAGCTCAGTGGAAATGATCGAGGCTTACGGCAGGAATCAGGAGTGGATGCTCCCTCAGGGGCAAGTAGTCAAAGGTGACCCCGGCTACGCATCGATCGACTCTTTCTATAACTTCGCAAAGTCCTTCCATGGCGTTGCAGTAGGTAGATTACTTTTCGGCGTGACCATCCAGAACCTGTCCGGGGGTGTCGTCTACCTACGTAGCATGGGATTGAAGAAGTTTGCGTGCGAAGACCCACTCAAGGGCATCCGGATTTGGACAGGTGGTGGAGCGGATCCGGTGACACCTCGTGCAATCGTCATTGATCTCGACCTCCCGAGGCCAGTTCCCTTGTACTATCCGAAGATCGAGAACCTTGATGTATCGAAAGCAAAGACTGCCCCATTTGGCTTCGAGGTCCCCAAGGGCGATACGGAGCAGTTCGATATTGCTGCTTTGATTGCGAAGAGCGGGCGTAGCTGCAGCTTTGAATTGGCGATCGAGGCAGTCGTCAATGGTGAGCGTCAGACCATAAGGATCTCGGATTCGGGTAAGCCCTTCAGACTGACCACCGGATCAGCCAGCGCCTACTGGATGTACAACGGTGGTGGCGGCCCGACGACTTGGTCACGCCCGGGCGAAGTGCATGACTCTCTTCCCAGAACCAGGGGCCCCGACGAGCCTTTGCTCGTCACCGATCCGTGAGGGACGCAGGCGGCCGCGATGGCCGCCCGAGCAGTCAGCGCCCCCGTCGTCATGATCCCCGGATGGCCGGCCCGAGGCCACTCCGGAACGAGAACTGCTGCAACAGCCAGACGCACAAGGGCCAGCCCAGTTCCGGATGCACCAACACAAGCCCACTACGTGGCTGCGGATTCGACGACAAAGCCCCAATATGCAACTGGACGGTGACACCAAATACGACTTGCCCCTGTGTCCTCCCGGGAGGACACAGGGGCCGCGATCACATCATTGAGGTTCTTCCAACATGATTGAGCAGCAAAACAGTTAGCCCAGGGCGGCGTTGAGGGAAATGCGAAGCTTCTGGTAGATGGGTTGTCGACCAAGATCACCCTGTCCGCCCGGAGCTTCACGTGCTTGTCGACCTATCGGGGATCGTTCTGGCCGACTCGACCCTGCGCTACCTGTCCGACCTGCTGACAGCCCGGCGCCGTGAGCGCGGCGCGCCCCGGCGGCGATGACTGACTACTGGCCGACAGGCCCTGCTCGCGCCGGCCCACCTGCGCTGCGGGCACACATTCGCCCAGCTCGCGGCCGGCTTCGGGATCGGAGTGGCCACCGTCTACCGGCACATCGCCACGGCAGTCTGAGGTCGCTGCGGCCGGAGGTAGAACAAGGACAGCGCCACCATCAACGCCAGCAAGGGAGCCCGCTCACCGTGGCAGACGTCAGAGCACCTTCGACAAGTCCGTGGACGCAGCGTACGTATACCTCACCGAACCGCAGGCCCGCGTGTCCGCACGCATGTATCCCCGCGATCCGGTGGACGTCGACGGCATGATCAACCTCGACTTCGACGAGCGGGGCCGCCTCATAGGCATCGAGGTGTGGGCGGCCAGTTCAAAGCTACCCGAGCACCTGCTCCAGTCCGCGGAGCGAATGGGTACCGAAGGCGCCTGAAACAGTCGAACACCGCGCTCGCGGCGACCGCGGTGCGCCCTGCAGCAGGTTGGAAAGGGCTCATTGACCCTCTGCAACACGGGCAGGGCGTGGCCAGAGCCGTCCAAGGTGCCTCCACACGCTCGGCTACCACCCCGCTCCGCCGGTACGTCACCTTGTGAAGGTCTGACCTCGAATGTTGGGGTTCCTTGATCAGCTCTTGCGGGTGCCACTTACCTCAGAGTAACTAAATGTTTCATGAACCTCTTCAGCCGCAGCTCCTTGCTCCGCCGTCCGGAGCCCCGCACGGAGGAGCCAACTGCCGCCCCGGCGGCCGCCGGTGCTGCAGTTCTGCCAGATCCCCGCCTGGCCGCTCTCACCGGAGAGTGGATGATCGACCCCGCGCACAGCAGGATCGGCTTCTCCGTGCGGCACGCCATGGTGACGACGGTGCGCGGCGCGTTCCTGGAGTACGAGAGCCGCCTCTACTTCGACGGTCGCAACCCGGCCCGCTCCCGGGCCGACATCTCGCTCTCCACCGCGAGTGTCGACACGGGTGTGGAGCAGCGCGACGCACACCTGACCGGCCGCGACTTCCTGGACGCCAGGAAGCACCCCCGTATGACCTTCGCGAGCACCTCCGTGCAGCTCGTCGGCAAGGACGTCTACCGCATGACCGGTGACCTCACCATCCGGGGCATCACCGGCCCCGTGGTCCTGGACCTCACGTACATCGGTTACGTCACCGACCCGTTCGGGTACGAGCGCGTGGGTTTCGACGGGACCACCACCATCAACCGTTCCGACTGGGGTCTGACCTACAACGCCCGGCTGGCCGAGGGCGGCGCCATGGTCAGCGAGAGGCTGCGCCTGCAGTTCGACATCGCCGCCATCCGCACCCCCTCCGCCGGCTGACCCCTGTCACGCGACCGGGCCGGCCGCCGCGCCCCTGAACGTGCAGCGGTACGCGCGCGGTGACACCCCCAGTGCCGCGTGGAAGTGCTGCCGCAGCGCGGTGCCGGTCCCGAAGCCGGCGTCGGCGGCGATCCGGTCCACGGGCAGGTCCGTCCGCTCCAGCAACTGCCGTGCCCGGTCGACGCGTTGCTGGACGATCCACTGCATGGGAGTGAGCCCGGCCTCCTGCCGGAACCGCCGGTTGAAGGTCCGCACACTCATCGAGGCGCGATCGGCCAACGCGGCGAGCGTCATGGGCTGTTCAAGGTTCTGCAAGGCGTACTCCCGGGCCGGTCCCGTCGAGCACTGCTCGGGCGGGGTGACCGGGCGTTCGATGTACTGGGCCTGACCGCCTTCCCGGTGGGGTGGCACGACGGTCCCGCGGGCGACCGTGTTGGCGACCTCGGCTCCGTGGTCGGTCCGGATCATGTGGAGACAGAGGTCGACGCCCGAGGCCACACCGGCCGAGGTGAGGACCCCGCGGTCATCGGTGTACAGCACGTCGGCGTCCACCTCGATCTCCGGGTAGAGCGCCCGGAACTCCTCGCACGACTTCCAGTGCGTCGTGGCCCGCCGTCCCGTCAGCAGCCCGGCAGCCGCCAGGACGAACGAGCCGGTGCAGATGGACGCCACCCGCGCTCCCCGCGGCACGCGGGCCAGGGCATGGGCCACCTCGGTGCTGATCCGCCCGCGTTCCTGCGGCTCGTAGTCCTCCTGGGCGGCCGGCACGACGACGGTGTCCGCGTTCTCCAGAGCCTCGGGACCGACGGCCACGTTGATGGTGAAGTCGGTGTCCGTCGGCACCACGCCCGGTCGCGGTGTGCAGGTGACGACCTCGTACAGGGGTTCACCGGAAGCCGAGACCGCCTGCCCGAACAGCCGGTGCACGATGCCTAGCTCCATGGGCAGCAGCCCCGGCCGGACGAGTACGACCACCTGATGCCTCTTCCGTGCAGCCATGGCCGGATTCTTGCAGAAGTAGTCCATCTCGCCAGTGGTTGCCCCGCGGGCAGGCGATGACCATCGAACGCATGGATTCAGTCAACGGCCTCTCGCGCCGCAGCCGCCTCGGGCACCGCGCCTGGTGGGTGGCGTCCGCCGCGCTGATCGCCATCATCGTGGCGGGCGCCTTCTCGACCCTGCCCGGCCTGCTCACCGGCCCCCTGCACCGGGAATTCGGCTGGTCCCGCGGATCGATCGGCCTGGCGGCATCGGTGAACATGGTCCTCTACGGTCTCACCGCCCCGTTCGCCGCCGCGCTGATGGACCGCTTCGGCATCCGCCGTGTCGTGGTCGTCGCCCTCGTGATCATCGCGTCGGGCGCCGCGCTCACCACCGTCATGACCACGGCCTGGCAGTTCACCCTCTACTGGGGCATGCTCGTCGGCCTCGGCACGGGCTCCATGGCCACGGCCTTCGGCGCCACCGTCACCCAGCGCTGGTTCGTTCGGCAGCGTGGCCTGGTCACCGGTGTACTTGCCTCCGGGAGCGTCTTCGGGCAGATGGTGTTCCTTCCGGCCCTGTCCTGGATCGTGGACCACCACGGCTGGCGCCCTTCCCTCGTCACCCTCGTGCTCGCGGCGTGTGTCACCGCGCCGCTGATGTGGCTCGTGCTGCGGGACCACCCCGCCGACGTCGGCCGTGAGCCCTACGGCGCCGACGGTCCCGTGCCGAGGCCCGTTCCCGCCCGAGGCGCGGGCCGCAGGGCGCTGACGGTCCTGCGCGACACTGCGCGCACCCGCCCGTTCTGGCTGATGGCGGGTGCGTACGCCGTCTGCGGGGCCTCCACCAACGGCATCATGTGGACCCACTTCACCCCGGCCGCCCACGACCACGGCATGCCCGCCACCACCGCGTCCTCCCTGCTCGCGGCGATCGGGGTCTTCAACGTGATCGGCACCGTCGCGTCCGGGTGGGCCACGGACCGCCGCGATCCACGACGGCTGCTCGCGGTCTTCTTCGCCCTGCGCGGTCTCCTCCTGATGTGTCTGCCACTGCTGATGAGCGCCACGGTGCAGCCGTCGCTGATGGTGTTCGTCATCGCCTTCGGTCTGCTCGATCTCGCCACGGTCCCGCCGGTCGTCGCGCTGTGCCGTGAGTTCTACGGCGACACCGGGGCGGTGGCCTTCGGCTGGGTCAGCGCGGCCCACCAGGTCGGCGCCGCCCTGGCCGCGTACGGAGGTGGAGCCGCCCGCGACGCCTTCGGGACGTACGGTCCCGTCTGGGTGGCACTCGGCGCCCTGTGCGCCGCGGCGGCTCTGCTGTCATTGCTCGTCCGGCGCACCGCCCCGGCCGATCGTGCTGCTGCCGGACCGTGCCTAACCGCCGTAGACCGCCTGTGACTCCGCGAGCACGTCCGCGAAGTCCCGCGCGAGGTCGCCGGCTTCGGCGGGAGTGAGGGTGGCGGTCGTGACACGTACGCCGGGAGGCGACGCGATGCGGAAGCGCGTTCCTGCCGCGATCCACCAGCCGCGGGTGCGCAGTCCGTTGACGACGGCGGACTCGTCCCGGACGGGCACCCACACGTTGAGGCCGCTCACGCCCTGGGAGGTGATGCCGTGCTCCCTCAGCGCCGCACCCAGTGCGTCGCGGCGGGTGGTGTACGTGCGGGCCGCACCGGCCACCAGCCGTGTCACCGTCGGGTCGGTCAGCAGGTCCGCGACGGTCGCCTGAAGGATGTGACTGACCCATCCGGACGTGAGCAGCATCCGTCCGTCGTGACGCGCGAGGGTTGCAGGGTCACAGGCGAGGGCGGCCCAGCGCAGATCGATCCCGAGGTGCTTGGACACCGTACGCACATGGGCCCAGCGGGGCAGCCCGCCGGATGCGAGGGTCACCGCGTCCGCACCGGCGATGTCCGCGTTGTGGTCGTCCTCCACGACAAGCACGTCGGGGAAGTCGCGTAGCACGGCCAGGAGTTCGTCCCTGCGCCCCGGGGTGAAGCGGGCGCCGAGCGGGCTCTGGCCACGAGGGCTGCACACCAGGGCCCGGGCCCCCGTGCGCAGTGCGGTGCGAAGCGCCTCCGGGCGCATGCCTGCGTCGTCGACCGTCACCGGCAGCATGCGCAGCCCCAAGGCAGGCACCAGGTCCAGCAGATGGTGGAAGCCCGGATCCTCGACGGCCACGGCGTCACCGGGTTTGAGTTCGGTGGACAGCAGCCTGGCGACACAGTCCAGAGCACCGTGGGCGAAGGTCACCGAACCGGTGGGCACACCGTCGCGGTCCAGCCACGCGCGGGCCGCGTCCTCGAGCGCGGTGAGCCTCGGCGAGGCACGGTGCGATCCGGGCACGGGCTCCACACGGGCGGGCGGGGCCAGCACCGGGAGGCAGGCGGGATCGGGGTGGCCGCCCGCCAGGTCGCGCAGCCCGGCGGGCACTCGCGGAGGCCGTCGCGAGGTGACGGCGGGAGCGGACGCCACCACCGTGCCGCCGCGCCCCAGGGTCACCACCACCCCGCGTCCGCGCAGCTCCTTGTAGGCCGCCGCGACCGTCCCGGCGCTGACGCCGAGCCCCTCGGCGAGCCGCCGCACGGGAGGCAGCGAGGCACCCGGCTGCAGCGTGCCGTCGGCCACGCGACTTTCGACGGACGCCGAAATCTCCCTGGCCGTACTCCCGACGATCCCATATTGTTCTGCCACAGAGATCAGTTTGTACCGATACAAAATGTGTGTCAAGGGGGATCCCGATGGAACCGAGGTCGAAACGAGTGCCGTTCACCCGGCGCCTTGTCATTCCGGGCGGCCGCGACGGACGGCGCATGCTGGTGGTCGCCGTCATCGACAAGGTGGGCACCGGCCTGTGGAGTGGAGCCGCCACGCTCTACTTCATCTACGTCGCCCATCTGTCGATCGCTCAGATCGGCATGCTCATGGGCCTGTCCGGCATCCTCGGCGTAGCCGGTCCCCCGCTCGCGGGACGGCTGGCCGACCGCTTCCCCGTGACACGCATCCTGGTCGTCGCCCAACTGGCGCGAGGCGCCGCACTCCTGGCCCTGCTGACGACGAACGACTATGCGCTGCTGGTGCTGTTCTCGGCGCTGGGTTCCCTGCCCGACCGCGCGTCGAGCGTCCTCACCAAGCTGTTCGCCGCACGAGTCGCAGGCCCCCATCGCATCCGCTACCAGGCCATCCAGCGCACCGCCGTGAACATCGGGTGGGCCGTCGGCGCGGCGGGAGCGGCCGCCGCGCTGACCGTGGGCACCACCGCCTCCTACCAGGCTCTCCTGCTCGCCAACGTCGCCTCGTACGTGGTCATCGGGGTCCTGACCCTCCGCTGCGCGGAACCTCCGGCACCCGGTCGAGTCGTCGCCGGGCCGGCCGCCCCCGCCGGGGACGACGCCCCTCGGGCCCGGTCCGGCCTCCCCGTCTCCCGGACCGAGGCGGTGACACCCTGGCGGGACCGCCGCTACCTCGCGTTCACCGGTTCGGAGATCTGGCTGTTCCTGGACGACAGCATCCTCCAGGTCGGCTTCCCGCTGTGGATCGTCCACGCCACCAGCGCCCCGGTCGGGCTGGCACCGCTGGTCCTCGTCCTCAACAGCGTGCTGGTGATCGCGCTCCAGGTCCCTCTCTCACGCTTCGGGGAGACGAGGGCGGCCGCCCGCCGCCTGCTCGTCCCGATCGGCGCGGCCTTCCTGACGGGTGGAGTGGCGCTCGCGGCCTCGGCCGGTGGTGGACCCTGGTTCGCCACAGCGACCGTCCTCCTCGCGGCGGTCGCCTTCACGCTCGCCGAGATCCTGCACTCGCTCTCGTCCTGGGAGCTCTCCGTCGCCCTCGCGCCCGGCGAGGCGCAGGGCGCCTACCTCGGTGTGCACGGCCTGGCCCAGTCGGCACAGCGAAGCCTGGGCCCCGTCGTCGTCGGGGCCGCCGTGAGCGCCGGCGCGTTCGCCTGGCCGGTGCTCGGCGCCACACTCGTGCTGGCCTGCCTGGCGCAGCACCGACTCGTCAGGCCATCCGCCGCACCGGCGGTGCCTGCGGCGGAGAGCATGAACGCATCGAGGTGAACTGGCGTGCCCCTCAAGCACATTGGGACGTAAGTTGTGTATCGAACGGTTCACGCCCCGGCTGAAAGACGGAACGGTACTCATGACCGACCACGCGACAGTGCCCGGCTCCGCGCAGCAAGGGATCGACACGTCGGTGCCGCACTCGGCCCGGATCTGGAACTACTGGCTGGGCGGCAAGGACAACTACCCCGTCGACGAGCAGGCCGGGGACGCGTACAGCGCCGTTTTCCCGGGCATCGTCACCGTGGCCCGCAGCAGCCGCGCCTTCCTGGGCCGCACCATCGCCCACCTGGTCACCGAGGCCGGCATCCGGCAGTTCCTGGATGTCGGTACCGGCCTGCCGACCGAGGACAACACCCACGAGGTCGCCCAACGGCTCGCCCCGGAAGCCAGGATCGTCTACGTCGACCACGATCCCCTGGTCCTCGCGCACGCCCGTGCTCTGCTCACCTCGACCCCCGAGGGCGCGACCGCATACATGGACGCGGACCTGGCCGACCCCGACCGCATCCTGTCGGCCGCCGCCGAGACCCTCGACCTGAGCCGCCCCACCGCTCTGATCCTCAGCAACATCCTGGGCCACGTCGCCGACCACGATCAGGCACGCGCGATCGTCACCCGCCTGATGGACGGGCTGCCGTCCGGCAGTTACCTCTCCATCAACGACGGTTCCCGAGGTGTCGACGCCGACTACGAACAGGCCCAGGACGCTTACAACGACACGGGCGCCATCCCGTACTTCCTGCGCCCCGTCGACCGGATCACGGCGTTCTTCGACGGCCTCGAACTCCTGGACCCCGGGGTCGTATCGGTCCCCCTCTGGCGCCCGGACACCACAGCGCCCGCCCCTCAGCCCATAGGCGAGCACGGCGGCCTGGCCCGCAAGCCGTGACGCTCCCCTGCTCGGCGCCCGACCGGGAGCCGGTGGCTTCCTTCGGTGGTTCCAGGGCGCTCGCCGGGGCGTCCGGGCAGCTGGTCCATGTCTCCATGGTGAGTGGACCCGACTCGGACGAGGCCGTGCCACCGCCGTCCGCGATGCTCAGCGCCTGCCGCTGACCTGCTGCCGAGCCATCAATCGCCTGGAGCAATGATCCAGCCGGGTTCGTCCGGGCTCCCGATCGGGCATCGTCCTGGACGCTGGGTCAGAGCCGTGCGCTGCGCCGGGGTGAGCCTGCCGTGCTGGGCTGCGACCCGGTGTGCGCCGGAGGGAGTGCGCTGAAGTGTCAGTGGCCGGCAGACCTCCGGCCGGCGCTCGGCGGCTTGCACAGCGGTGGCGGCGCGCGCCTGCGGCCAGCCGAGGGCGGCGGCGAGTTCACCGGTGGTGAGTGGCCGGGCCGCGTGGAGGAGGGCGGCAAGCACGGTCATCGCGTCGTCGAGGGGCGCGTCGACCGGCGGGCCTGTCATGTCCCGGTGGATTCCGGCGAAGAATTGCCGCATTGCCTCAAGCCGTGCTCCCGCAGGGGTGCTGAGGCCGAACAGGTCAGCACCCTCCTGGGCGGTCTCGGCCCACACCGCGTTCTTCCGGGCGCTGGTCAGCCAGGCGCGGAGCCAGACGTCGTCGTCGATGACGTAGCGTGCGCGGCGACGGCCGGGCTCGTGCTCGCGTGTGAGGACGTCGAGCCGTTCGAGGTACCCGACGGCCTTGGACACCGAGGCCGGGCTGACCCGCAGTCGTTGGGCGAGTTCGGCAGCAGTCCGAGCACCGGCGGGGGCAGTCACCAGGCTGGCCAGCACCCTGGCTGCCGTGCGGGGCAGTCCGGTCCCGATCACCATCGTCGCGAATCTGTCCACGTAGGCGTGAACGGCCGCGGATTCCTGCCCGTGCGTGGCGTCGGCGGTCGGTGGCGTCGCAGGCCGAGGAAGCCGGTGGCGTCGCTGCCAGGCGCCGGCCCGGTCGGCGTGTTCCGCACGGTACCCGCCGGGTCCGCCGTTGCGGGCGACCTCCCTGCTGACGGTCGAAGTCGACCGTCCCAGCCGTCGGGCGATCGCGGCGTACGGCAAGTCCTCGGCCAGCCCCGCCTCAACGTCCCGGCGGTCCTCCGCGGTGAGTCTCCTGCCGCCCATTTCCGCCCTCCCACCGCGGGTACCGCGAGCCGGCCGCACGCGACCGACTCCGCGCACCCCCGTGCGTTGCGTTAGCCGTCACCGGCAACGCTACAAGGTCCGGGGAACTGCCCGGTTCCCGGAGATCCCAAGGCTTGTGCGGCGTCTGCGGATCCATGTGCAACGTAGCTTTCAGGTGTCGCGAAAAGATGAAACCAAGGGGTTCACATGGAAGACGCCACGCCCGCAGCGCACGTCACCAGGAACAACGACTCCGCCCAGCGCGTGCTCGACCAAGCGGTGCGAGAAGGGGGAGTACCGGGAATTCTTGCTCAGGTCCGTGACGGCGGCACGCACTGGTTCGGCACGGCGGGGGTCGCCGACACACGGACGCGTCGGGCGCGCGGGCACGAGGACCGGTTCCGGATCGGCAGCATCACCAAGACCTTCACCGCCACAGTGGTCCTGCAACTCGTGTCCGAGGGCCAACTGGCCCTGGAGGACACGGTGGAACGATGGCTACCGGGCGTGCTCACCGGGAACGGGCACGACGGCACCAGCATCACTGTCCGGCAGCTCCTCAACCACACCAGCGGAGTCTTCAGCCACACCCATGACCGGCCGGCGCTGAGCAGGCAGGAGAGTTACACGCCCGGGGAACTCGTGGAGATCGCCGTGTCGCATCCGGCCGACTTCCCGGCCGGGACGGGCTGGGCGTACTCCAACACCAACTACGTCCTCGCCGGGATGATCATTGAGCGCGTGACCGGCAGGCTGCTCGCCGATGAGATCACGGACCGTCTCGCCCGCCCGCTCGACCTGACGGGAACCAGCCTGCCGCTCGGCGCCGATCCAGCACTCCCCGGACCACATTCGAGCCACTACACCAAACTGTTCTCCCCCGACCCGGACGCCACGGTCCACAACGTCACGGAACTCGAGACGAGCCCGTACTGGGCGGCGGGCGGCATGATCTCCACCGTGTCCGACCTCAACCAGTTCTTCGCAGCACTGCTCGGAGGGCGCCTCCTCCGGCCGGAACAGCAGTGCGAGATGTTCACCACGGTCCCGACGGAGAACTGGCTCCCGGGTGCCGACTACGGTCTCGGCGTTTCCCGCCTGCTCCTGCCCTCCGGCACGGCGGCCTGGGGCATGGGCGGCGCGCTCTTCGGCTCCTGGTCGTACGTCTACGGCACACGCAAGGGCACACACATGCTGGCAGTGAACATCAACGCCGATTGGGCGGAGGGGCGTTGGGAGGACCCCATCGGCATCTTCACCGAACTCCTGGAAGCCGAGTTCAGCCGCGGTGCCGACTCGGGCACCGCACGAGCGAACCGGGCCGTCCCGTTCGGACCAACTTCCTCCGGTTCGAACTGATCCGAGCGAAACCGCCTAACCGGCGTCGGCGGCGTCCAGTACGTCGTCCCCGGCCGGGGCCCGCACGCCCAACGGCTCGTCGAAGGCACTGAACGCGGTGGTACTGCGGTAGTCGGTGCCCTTGTAGACGACCTGGAGGAGGTACGGCTCGCCTTCGGTGGCGACGTAGAAGGTGTAAGTGCCCTTCCCTTCGGCCGTGTCGGCCCCGTCGGTCACCCGCAGCGCAACAGCCGGGCGGCCACCGATCTCGGTCCGGTCGCCCTTCGCGGCCGTCCCGAAGGCACTGAACGGCCAGGTGCAGTCGACCAGCCCGTCCCCGGGCTTCGCGTTGTCGGCCGGGGTCTTGATCCAGCGGCTCTGATCCTTGGCGGTGGCCGCCTTGTGACCCGACCATCGCTCGAGGTACACGCGGTCCGGACGTACGTAATCGGTGTCACCGATCCGGATCTGTTCGAGGCTGCCCCCGTCGGTCCAGGTGATCTTGTTCGTGCACCGGCCCTTGAGATCGGTGGTCTGCCGACTCGAGTAGCTGCTGCCGGCCGTGGCAGTGGTCGACGACGCGATGGTGACCGTCTTCAGCGCACCCATCGTCCTGTGCGCCTCGTCCAGCAACTCGTCGGCGGAGAGCTCCTTTTCCTGCCCCGCCCCGCCCGCACAGCCGGTGACGGCCGTTCCCAGGAGCAGGACGGCCAGTACCGCCGTCGCGGAAGTCGATATCGCGCGCACACAGGCCCCCAGAAGGTGAGCGGATCAGACTACGGCACATGCAAGGGCAGGGGTCGAGCACCTGGCACCGCCATCCCGGCTATGTGTACTGCCGCCGACGCTGCCCTCCGTAGAACGTGGCAGCGGCGGTCAGCAGGGTGAGGCCTGCGGTGGCTGCGACGGTGATCTCGGTGGTGTTCTCCTGATCCGGACCATCGGGCAGCCGTGGGTCCAGCAGGCCGAGCGGGTCCTTGCGGATCTCGACCCGGTCCCCCACCTCAGCCTGCCCGAAGCAGTTCTCCTGTTGCGAGACCTCGTACGTCGCACGGTCGCCGCCGGCCTCCTGGACCGAGCAGAACATGTCGGCGCCCCGGCGGTTGTGACGGTCGGTCACCTCGGTCACCACCGCGGCGGCGGGCTCACCCACCGTCATCATGTACGCCTCGTACACCGCGGGCCCCGCGAAGAGCATCAGCAGGAATCCGGCCACCGAGGCCAGCGTCGCGGCGCCGGCCCGGTGCCAGGCGCCACCGATCAGACACGCGGCGACCGCGACGGCCGCCAGCATGACGACGACGCCGATCCAGGTCACCCACTGGCCGATCCCTGCGCCCAGAATCATCACGGCCGGGAGCCCCACCGCCCACACCAGGGAGCCGACGGCCTTCCGGGCACCGGACACAGGGGCCCCGGGAGCCCCCGACTTCGCAGCCACCGCTCCGGGTATCGCTGTCGGCCTGTTCCCGCTCATGTCCCCCGCCACCGCTGTCCTCGGTTTCGTTCCGCACCGGCTGCCGCCATGTCCGGCAGCTCCGCCGGAGACACCACCCTAGATGTTGACCTCAGTGGGCCGGCACCCTCGCCCACCCGGCCGACGCGGTCGCCCGGCCACGCGGTCGCCCGGCACACCGCCGGGCACGCGAGAAGTGCGCTACAGTCAATAAACGAGACGCAACGTCTCGGTTCGCCTCGGAGCGCGGGAGGGCCATGGCCATGCCGTGGGCGCGGACCGGGCTCACATCATGGGTCTGTCGCTCGGAGGAATGCTCGCCCAACTGCTGATCGCCGACCATCCGGACCGCCTGCTGAGCGCCACTCTGCTCGGCACGTCGGCGCTCAGCACCGCCCCGTACACCCGCCCGGACGGCACACGCGTCGCGCCGGAAGACCTTCCCGGCATCGCGCCCCATGTCCTGGAGCTGTGGGCTCTCCCGGTCACGGATCGGGGCCTGGAGGCCGAGCTGGACCGCCGGGTCGAGCACTGGCGGGCACTGGGAGGCGATCAGATCCCGTTCGACGCCGAGCGCGCACGCGCCATGGAACGGGAGATCATCGAGCACACCGGCCACCGCACCACCGGCACAGCGCACGCCCGTGCCGGCACCGCCGGCATGGATCGCACCGAGGAGCTGGCGAGCACGGACGTACCGACCCTCGTGATCTCCGCCCCGGCCGAACCGGTCTTCCCTCCCCCGCACCCACACCATCTGGCCCAGGCGTTCCTCGGGGCCCGGGTGATCGAGATCCCCGGCATGGGCCATACGCTTCCCCGGCAGGTCCTCGCTCCACTGACCGCCGCCGTCCTGGACCACACGGCCGGGCGCTGACACGACGGACTGCGACGTTCGCGGACCCATTCGTCCTGGCGGAGGCCGGGCAACGACCGTCGGACTTGGCGGGTAGTCAGCACGCGAACGTACATGGGACTTGGTGGTACATCGACCGACTCCGTCGATCAGCAGCGAGCGGCGGATCAAGGGGTACCGTGACCGAACACGAGTCCGACCTGGCCTCTCGGCCGCACGAGGTGACGAACGATGAACGAATACCCGCTGCCCACTCCCCATCCCACGAGCGCGCATCCCGCCCGTGTCTACAACGTCTGGCTGGGCGGCAAGGATCACTATCCGGTGGACCAGGAGGCAGCCGAGCTCGCCGCAGGGGCGAACCCGACGATCGTGCCGTCGGTCCGGGCCAACCGGGCCTTCCTCGGCCGCGCCGTACGTCACCTCTCGGCGGCCGGGATCCGTCAGTTCCTGGACGTCGGCACGGGCATTCCCGCTGCGGAGAACACCCACGAGGTGGCCCAGCAGGAGGCTCCCGAATCGCGGGTCGTGTACGTCGACAACGACCCGATCGTGCTCACCCACGCCCGGGCGCTGCTGGTCAGCGGCCCCGAAGGGCAGACCGACTACGTGCAGGCGGACGCACGGGACGTGGACACGATTCTCGACGAGGCCTCACGCACCCTGGATCTGAGCCGGCCGGTCGGCCTGATGCTGGTGGCGATCCTGCAGTACATCAAGGACGCCGAGGACCCGTGGGACATCACCCGTCGGCTGCTGGACCGTCTCGCCCCCGGCAGCTACCTCGTCCTGTCCCACCCGGCCGCCGACGTCACGGCCCCCGAAGTCGCCGAGTCCATGCGGATCTACAACGAGCGCGCCGCCAGCCACGCCTCCGCCACCCCGCGCACCCAGAAAGAGGTGGAACGCTTCTTCGAGGGCCTGGAGATCCTGGAACCGGGCGTGGTCACCCTGACCCGCTGGCATCCCGGACCGTCCGACACTCCGGACGACACCCTGCCCATGTGGTGCGCCGTAGCCCGCAAGGCGTAACGGCCGGTTACCCGCCCCTGCGTACAGGGTTCGCGAGTCCCGGTTGCGGCCGGTGCGTGAGGGGCGGGGCCGGGGCCACAGTTCGGTATGGCTGCTGAACCGTGGCCGCCTGCGCCCTCACGTCGCGCTGCGTTCGCTCGCCTCCCGGAGGTCGCGGTCCACAGCGCTGTCGAACGCGGGGTCCGGCGCGCCGTCCGTGCTGCCCGGCCTGCCGGCCCGGAGGAGTTCGCGCCAGCGTTCCTGGCTCCAGTCGGCCGGGGCCGTGGTGCCCATGAAGTCCTCCACGAGGGCACGGAACCGGGCGGGATCGTGGTGGAAGGGGAAGTGGCCCGCGCCTTCGAAGATCTCCAGTCGGCTGCCGGGCATGGCCGCATGGGCTCCGTAGGCGTGGTGCACGGGGACCACGCTGTCGCGTGATCCCCACAGCAGGAGCGTGGGCATACCTTGGGCCAGATAGCAGCGGTCCAGCATCGTGACCACCTGGCCGCGCCAGTCGACCACCGCCCTCAGTGTACTGATGAACGCGCTGCGGGACGTGGTGTCGGGCAGGGCGTCCACGAGGTCGAGCAGCTCACCCGCGTCCTGGCCGAGGTCGGTGTCCAGCAGCTTGATCAACCGGGTGAAGAGGCCGACCTGGCTGCGCATGCCGGGCAGGCGCAGTGTGGACAGCATCAGGTCGGCGCCCGGGAGCGACACCGCTCGCAGGACGGGGTTGACCTCCCGCCCCACGCCGCCCGCGCTCACCAGGATGAGCCGGTCGGTGCGTTCGGGGTACTGGTAGGCGAACTGCATGGCCACACCGCCGCCGAGCGAATGGCCGACCAGGGTGGCACGTTCGATGCCCAGGACGCCCAGCAGGTCCCTGATGCCGTTCGCGTAGGCGGCCACCGAGTAGTCGGCCCGGGGCTTGTCGGAGGCTCCGTGGCCGAGGAGGTCGGGGGCGATCACGGTGTGGTGGCGGGCCAGCTCGGGGATGACCTCCGCCCAGGTCGCGGAGGAGTCGCCGATTCCGTGGATGAGCAGGATGGCAGGTCCCTCCCCCGCCATCCTGTACGCACGGCGGTAGCCGTGGATGATCCGGTGGGACAGCCCCACACTGTGCTCGGCCTGTCGTCCGCGTGCTGGTGCGCCGGCCACGGCACCGCCTCCGTCTGCTGCTCCGACGATTCCCGAGCGAGGGTAGGAAGCTCCCGCGCCGAGCGGATTACCGGGACGTTTCAGGCGGCGCCCGGGTGGGATTCGGGGCGGCTGTCCGCCGCCCCGGCATTCGTAACACGCGCGGGGTGGTGACACCGGGAGACGCGCCCTGTGATCATCGCGGCACCACCTTCGCAGGCAACGCCCCCTCGTCCGCCATGGTTTCGTGGGTACGTCCGCGACGGCGCGGGGCCCCTGACCGGCTCAGGTGCCCTGCTTGCGCATCCCTGCCGCCGCCAGCACCACCGTCGGCACCGACACCAGTACCGCCCACCCCAGGCGTCGCGTCTGGAGGGAGGCACACGTCGCGTCCACCCCGTTCTCCATCGACCCGTAGCCGGCACCCTGTTCGCTGCCGAGGACGGAATGGCACTTCGAGTTGGGGTAGCCCGAGCTGATGTCCGGTGCGCCGGTCAGCAGCCACAGGGTGACACCGAACCCGGCGCATGCGAGGAGCCATATGATTGTTCTGGTCATGCCGCGACCCTAAGGGCTGTCCGGAGCCCCTGAGCCGGTTGCGTTCGGTGAGGGTCTCAGGGCGATTGACGGCCTACGCCGTGGTGAGTGCCGGTCGCTCGTTCTCGGGCTGGTGTGGGCCGGCGCCGATGTGGCCCGTGGCCCCCTCGGCGTGCTGGTGAGCAGGGCCCGCGCGCAGGTGCCGGGGTCTTCGGCCGCTGATCACCCGCACCGCCAACGTGGCCAATGGACCGGTGAGTTGCCGAGTGATCCCCGGCGATCCTGCCGTCCGGCCGACAGCGGGACCGCACGGGCGGCAGAGCCTTATCGTCGTGACTGCAACACATCACCGAGGTCAAGCGGATGTTCGACGAAGGATTGGTACACGTGCCCGAACAGTATGCGTCCGTCTCGCAGGAGCCCGCGGAAGCCGTCGGCGACGACGCCGCCTATCTGCGGCTCATGTCGCTGCTCGACGAGAGCGCTGCCCGGTACCGCGTCATCGACCACGCCCCCGAGGGGCGCACCGAGGAGGTCAGCCGCCACCGGGGCCACCCAGTGGCGCAGGGGGCCAAGTGCCTTGTCGTCATGGTCAAGACGGGCAAGCGCACCAAGCGGTACTTCCTGGCTGTCGTCCCGGGAGACGCCCGGGTCGACCTGCCGGGTCTGAAGGCGCTGGCGGAGGGCAGTTACGTGTCGTTCGCGTCCGCGGACAGGGCCGAAGCACTGTCCGGGAGCGTCAGCGGCACGATTCTGCCGTTCAGCTTCCATCCGGATCTCGAACTCATCGTGGATCCCGGGGTGCTGGAGCACGAGGAGATCTTCTTCAACGCCGCACGGCTGGACCGCTCCCTGGCTCTGAACACGCAGGACTACCGGGAGCACCTTCGTCGCGTCGAGGCGCGTATCCAGCCGATCGTGGCGAAGGGCCCGGAGGCCGCCATCCGATGACCCGTGGGGCTTAGCCGTCGGCAGGCTGGTCCTGTTGCCCACCGGAGCCACAGCGACTTGCCCACCGGAGCCACAGCGACCATAAGCCCGCAATGACACCATGTCACCCATATGGGGCGCACCCGGTTACGGTGGCCGCATGTGCCATTACTGCGGCTGCCGTGAGATCCCGCTGATCAAGGAGTTCATCGCGGAGCACGAGTCCGTCACGGACGCTGCGGGAGATGCTCTTCGCGCCCTCGACCACGGCGATCCGGGCCTCGCCGGGGAGCTGATCGCCCGGATGGGGCGGGAACTCCTCGCCCATTGGCAGGGCGAGGAGGACGGGCTCTTCGCGGTGATGGGGGGCGATGCGGAGTACGCCGGCTACATCGACGCCCTGGTGCGGGAGCACCGCGAGCTCGCCGCGTTCCTCGGCCGTGTCGATCCGGGCCGCGCCGAGGACGTCGTGCAGCTGCGCGAAGCCGTCGACGAGTTGCACCGGCACATCGCCAAGGAGGAGGACGGCCTGTTCCCGGCCTCCCTCACCGCGCTCTCCGGGGACGAGTGGGACCGCTCCATGGCCGCGTGGCGCGCGGCGCATCCGGACGCACCCGGTGACCTGGGACGTGGGTGACGCGGGTCGGCCGCCCGGGCGTTCCGGTCAGCGGGACGGTCCGCCGGCCGCCGTTCCGCCCGCGGCGGGGCCCGGCAGCAGATAGGTCAGGTGGGACCCTTGGCCGCGGGGGCCGGGCGGGGGAACCGCCCGCGAGCCGCCGGTGACCGGGGGCGGCGCGCCACCCTCCTTCACGAGGACGGCCGTCGGTACGCGGCGCGCGAGGGCGCGAAGGGCTTCGGGCGTGATACTCGCGTCATGCCCACCGGTCTGGCGCGAGGCACAGCCGGCGTAGTAGGCGATCGGCACGGCGTCGTCCCCGCTGACCACGCACGGCGGGCGCACTCCCATCCGGTTCAGCGCACCGGCGACCGCGGCGAACTTCGCACTCGTGGCGTGGCTGGTGCGGACCACATGGCTGAGCGCGGAGAGCTGGATCCCGAGATGAGCCGCCAGTGCCAGTGTCAGCGCGACGAGGCCCACCCGGTGGCGTGCGCGCCGCTTCCGGGCGAAGAGGGACGCCAGGTATTCGGCCACCGGTACGGCCAGCAGCGCGTAGGCGGGCAGCAGGAAGCGGGGGGCCGCGTATTCGACCAGGAACAGATACGGAACCGCCATCGAGAAGCCGGTCGCCGTCGCCAGCAGTGCCACGGAGCCTCTGCCCGCGCGCCGGGCCGACACGATCCCGCCCGCCGTGAGGAGGGGCAGCGCCACCCACCACACCGCGGTGGCAGGGCTCTCCCAGGCGATGTCGCAGGGGCGGCACAGGGTCCGGCCGGCGAGCGATCGCAGGTGGTCGTCGACGGCGAAGTTCCACCCGAGCCCACCCTGGATCTCTCCGGCCCGGTGCAGTCGGGCACCGAGGCCCCCGTAACGGGCGTACGCCTCTGCGGTCCAGGGGGCGCAGCCCGCCACGAGTCCGCCGACGATCGCGGCGCACCGGCCGGGCAGGCGTGGGCCGGGTACCAGGACTACCGCGAGGGCCAGCGGCAGCGCGAGCCAGAATCCGTCGGCCGGCCGCATCAGAGCGACCAGCGCCACGGCTGCCCCCGCGCCGACCGCCTCCGCCCGGCCGGCGGCACCGCGCAGGCTCCTGACGACCCAGCCTGCCGCGGCAAGGGCACCCAGGGCGCACCACAGGTTGGGCATCGCCGCGGGGCCGTAGAACAGGGTCGGCCACAAACCGGCGAACAGTGCGCCCGAGCCGACGAGGACGGGCGTGGGCAGCACCCTGCGCCAGATCCAGAGGGCGATGAGCAGGGCGGCGGCGGACAGCAGGGCGAGGTAGATCCGCAGCACGGTGGTGGATGTGGTGAGCGCTGCGACAGGAGCGACGAGGTAGGAGATCCCGCGGGCGCGCGGAGCGCTGAAGAAGGCGGGAGGGGCGTTGCCCCCGACCTGGCTGACGTAGACGGTCTCGTCCCACGCAAGGCCTGAACCCGGTACGACGAACGTCAGTTGCACTGCGGCGAAGACCACGGCGACCGCCGTCAGCCAAGGCAGCGGACCGGATGTCCATCCGCCGGGCCGGGTGGTGATCGGGGCCCGCTGCGCCGGACGCATCGGCCGGGTTCCGTACATGACCGCTCCAGTCCTCACCCGCGCCGCAGGACAGAGGGGCGCGGCCTTGGTCAACGAGAGAGGAGCGACAGGAGTCACGCGGAACGGGGGTCGTGGGCCGGGCGTCCCCCAGGACCTCATGGGGGATACCCCCCATAAAAGTCGGGGCCTGGCTGCATCGCTCGGGGGACGTGCCGTCCCTAGGTTGTGGGGTGGAATCAGAACACCGTTCCGCACCCCTCCCGGAGGCTCACCCGTGATCGCCCGAGCGCACCTGCCGACGAAGCGCGCCACCCATCCGCTCGTCACGGCCTTCCTGCGCTTCGTCGTCTGCGGGGGCGGTGTCGGCCTGGCGGCGAGTGGCGCGCTGGTGCTGATCGGCGACCGGATACCGCTGGTCCTCGCCAACGCCCTGATCACCGTCGTCTCCACGGTGATCGCGACGGAGCTGCACAGCCGGATCTCCTTCCGGAGCGAACGCAAGGGCTGGCGGGTCCACCTGCAGTCCGGACTCACGGTGGCGGTGAGCTACGCGTTCACCACCGCCGCTCTGCTCGTGCTGCACGCCGTGCAGTCCGCCCCCTCCGCGCTGGTCGAACAGTCCGTGTATCTGTCGGCGTCCGCGGTGGCCGGGGCCGGACGGTTCGCGTTGCTGCGGACGGTGGTCTTCGCCCCGCCCGCGGCGCCGTCGAGGGCTAGCGCCCTGGCCAAGCCGGCCGTCGTCATCGCGGCCTGATCCACCGGGCACCGCCGGCCGTGGCACAGCGGGTCCCTCCGGACGGCGGCCGATGGCTCAACTCGCCGCGCCATGGAGGTAGAGCGCCCAGAGCAGCGCGCCGAGGGACGCGGTGTGCAGGACGGCGCGGACGGTGTTCCACCTGACCCAGCGGCTCTCGAACGCGGCTCGCGCGTCCCGGAGCGGCTCGGGGGCGGCGTCCGGCGGCACCTTGTCGAGCGTGTCGTTGAGCGGGACGTTCTGCGTCCCGGTGACGAGGAACGCCGCCCCGTGGAGGACCAGCGCCGCGATGATCCACGGCAGGGCTCCCGGACTGTGCCCCTTCACGGCGAGGACCGTCGCCAGGACGAGCAGCGGCAGAGGCAGCAGGAAGGGGACCAGGAACCAGCCGTTGATGATGGCCCGGTTGATGTGCTGCATGCTCCGGACGAAGGCCCGGTCGTCGGTGCGCGACAGGCCCGGCATGACGGCGTACGCGAAGGCGCAGAACAGCCCGGCCATCAGGGCGGCTCCCCCGGCCGAGGCGAGGAGTGTCACGGTCTGCAGTGTTCTCATGTGTGCTCCGAAACGGAAGAGGAGTTCACGACTGTCCCTGCTCACGACTGTCCCTGCTCAGGGCTGCTCCGGCGTCCCGCCCGGCCCAGCCGTGCCCGGTGCGCCGCAGGACGTGGACGCCGAAGGCCGACGACGGTCGGCGGTCCGCACGCAGGAGCGCCGCCATCAGTTCGGACCGTACGGCTTCGTGAGTCTCGCAGGTGCCGTCCGTGGCCGCCGACGTAATCAGGAGACGGAGGAGGTTCGCGCTCGCGTCCGTCTCTTCCGGGGTCTCCCTGGCGGCGTCCGGCGGGACACCGCTCCGGGCATATAGGTGCGCTCTCCGTCGAATGTCCATCAGAGGCCGTTCTCGCAACGTGAGTTGGACGTCTACTCGTCGCCTTTCCCTCCGACCGCCGCCGCCGGTGCGGGCCTCCTTGCCGGATCACGCGCGAAGCGGACCTCCGGCAAGGAGGCCCGGCGGAAGCCGTCGGGCTCCCGTCGCTGCCACCTCTCCAGCGTGTTGGCCATTGACTGAGTTCACAAGCGTCGGGTCGAACGCTTCCCCCTTCGCAGCCGACCGGCACGAGCGGAGGGGGCTCCTTACGGAAATCACCTGCGCACAGCACCGTCACACTTATGCCATACGATGCGCACACCTGTTCACAGCTCTTCCGTTTGAGGATGCCCACGTCATGTTCTTCGGTGTCACGTCCCGTTCAGCGCGCGGCATATCCGCCGCCGTCGCCCTTCTCGCGATCGGTGCGGTGGGCTGCGCCGACGCCATCGACAGCGCCAAGGCCGGTGCCAAGAAGGTGGTTCGTTCGCGGTCGGTCTTCTCGCTCTCCCAGGGCGACTGCTACAACCCGAGCAGTGGGGCGACCGCGGGCGAGGAGGTCAGCGTCGAGATCGTGCCGTGCGAGGAGGCCCACAAGGGCCAGGTCGTCGGCGAGTTCGACATCGAGGGGGAGTCGGAGTACCCCGGGGACGACGGGGCGACGAAGATCGCCGACGAGCGGTGCCCGGCGGAGTCGCAGAAGTTCATCTCCGACACCTGGGCGGTGCCGGTGGGCGTCAACCTCTTCTACTACTACCCCACCAGCGAGAGCTGGAAGACCGGCGACCGCGCCGTGAGCTGCACGTACGCCAAGGAGTCGGGCACCTTCTCCGGCTCGCTCGAGAACAAGTCCCTGAGCACCGATCAGCTCGCCTACCTGAAGGGCTCGAACGCCGTCTATGAGGCGTTCTGGAGCAACCAGCCCGAGGCGGACCAGATCGAGGAGGACCTCGCGGGCTACAAGAAGCAGGCCAAGGCCGTCTCCGCGGCGCTGAACACCCACCTGGCATCCCTGAAGGGCATCGTGCATCCGGAGACCGTCAAGCTCCGCTCACAGCTGGAGGAGACCGCGGACGCGTGGAAGGACGCCGCTTCGGCCGGCAACACGGACGACTTCTACGTCGCCTACGACCTGGCGTTCACCGGCATCGACCCGAACAGGACGGTCGCCGCCCGCAAGGAGCTGAAGCTCGCCTCCAC